>JBBRUI010000001.1:0-65061 GCA_038247945.1 Bacteroidota bacterium
CCAACCGGTAAGTTTCTTGAGGTCGGTTGTGCAGGAGGAGCCTTCCTACACGCAGCACACAAGGCGGGTTACGACGTGAAAGGGGTTGAATTCTCCGATGTTGCTGCCCAACTTGCGCGGGAAAAATTCGGGCTCGATGTTCTCACCGGCGATGTGCAGGCTGCAAACTATCGGGACAACACGTTCGATGTTGTGTTCATGGGGGATGTGCTTGAGCATTTGCCGAGTCCCCAGGCAACGTGCAAAGAAGTACATCGTGTCATGGCTCCCGGCGGGATATTCGTCGTCGAATGTCCGATGCAAACAAATACACTCTTTTCGCGTGCCGGATTTTTTGTGTATGGATTGTTGGGAAAGAAGGCGACTGTTCATCTTCCGCCATATCATCTGTTCGAGTATCGTCCGACAAGCATGGCGACGATGTTGCGGCGCAGCGGGTTTGATATAGTGAAGAAGACGGAAGGAATGATTCCGCCGAATGAAGTAACGTTACGCGGCAGCGAATTTCAGAAGATAGGGAAAAAGATATTTCAATATCCGAACTACATTCTAACAAAAACATTTGGAGTATTTGGGGACAGAATTGAAATGATTGCGCAAAAAAATCATAAATGAACTCTCAAACACAAAAATACTGGCAATACGAGTATGACGTCGCTGCCAAGTATATGATTCCGCTGCTGAATAGTTGGGGGACGCCGGTGAAAGACGCGTCTGTTGTAGATGTCGGGTGTGGGGAAGGTGGCGGGCTCTGCGCGATCTACGATGCAGGATCCGCATCGTGTTGCGGTTTCGACCTTGAAGTTGGACGGGTTGAAGCCGCTCAACAATTGAAGGGCGAGCGAAAAATCCCCATGACGACAGGCAATCTCTATGAAGAGAAACTGCCGTACACCGACACACAATACGATATTGTTGTGCTGCATGATGTGTTTGAACATCTCGACTACAAACACGAGGTGATGAAAAAATTGATGGCGTATGCGAAGCCCAAGGGAAAAATCATGATAACCTTTCCGCCGTATTATTCGGCGTATGGCGCGCACCAGCAATTGTTGCATACGGCGTGGGCAAAAATTCCGTTTTTTCATCTCATTCCTTTTGCCCTCACAAAGATTCTTCCCCGCTTACAAGGAGAGGCGCCTCATATAGTGGAGGAAATTCAGAAACTGGGGCGGTTGAAAATGGGCATGAAGAAGTTCGAGGCAATCGCCCATCGCCATGGACTGGTCATTGCAGGCAAGCAGGCATACCTGATAAGCCCCAATCATATTCGCTTCGGATTGAAACCCATTCCCGCTGGAAAAGTCGCCGAGATTCCGATCATTGGTGAAGTTGTGTGCACGGGAGTCGTGTATTTGCTCGCCAAAAGCTGACGGCATCTCTACCTTAAATCCGATATAGAAATTTCACGCAAAGCCGCTCTACGAGTCGTAGACAAAGCTGCAAAGGCAAGATTGAAAAAGGTTTTTTTCGATCATGAGCATTCACCTGTCTGGTGAATGCTCCATCAGACAGAAGTGTTTCGGTATTCGTTCCATCTTGGCGTTCTTTGCGTCTTTGCGTGAGACTCTATATCGGAAATCAGGCTCTACTTTTACCTTTTTCCTTTTACCGTGAAACGTTATCTTGATTGAAAATGCGAAACGCATGTCCGACCCATTAGTCTTCATCATTCTGGTAAACTGGAATGGGAAAAAGGTAACGCTTGAGTGTCTGGATTCCCTTGCAAAGGTTTCCTACAAGAATTTTAAAGTTGTCGTCGTCGATAATGCATCATCCGACGGATCTGTGCAGGCTATACGAGATCAGCACCCTGAATCAATAGTCTTGGAGCAAACAAGTAATCTTCGCTTCGCGGGCGGTAACAATGCAGGCATACGGCACGCACTTGAATACGGCGCAGAGTTGGTATGTCTGCTGAACAACGACACCACAGTCGACGGGGAATTTCTGTCGCATCTCGTTTCGCGAATCCAATCGGACTCAAAGATTGGAATGGCGGCCCCGAAGATTTACTACCACGATGAGCCCAACAGAATCTGGTTTGCCGGCGGCTCGATTTCGATGTGGACCGGAACGATGAAACACATCGGCATTCGCGAAGATGATCACGGGCAGCACGATGTGAGCAAAGAAACTGACTACGCAACCGGCTGCTGTATTTTGACGAGTCGGGAAGTTGTAGAGAAGGTGGGCGGATTGGACGAATCGTTTTTTATGTACACAGAAGATGCGGATTGGTCCATGCGCGTACGGCGTGCGGGCTATTCGGTTGTGTATGAACCACGCGCTAAAGTCTGGCACAAACTTTCTGTTGCCAGCGGCGGACATCTCTCGATCTTCAAGATGAAAAATAAACTTATCAGCAACTACCGGTTCTTCAGGCGCTATGCGACATTTCCGCAGATGCTGGTGTATCCGTGGATGAATGTTATTGTGAATGGGTGGGCGGCGATGAAATATATTTTTACGGCGCGCCGGTAACATGGAATTCGGAAAACATCTTGGCAAAGGCATATGGGGTCTGGCAGACAAGATGCTGCCTGTTGCATATGGGATCGCCTACGTCGTTCTCGTTATACGGGTACTTCCCCCGGAAGAATTTGGAAGCTTTGTGCTGGTGCAGGAGATATTTTTGATTATTACGGGACTGGCGACAGGGTTTGCTCTGCAGCCTTTGCTCAAGTTTGCGTCGGAAGATGCAGTGGAAATTCGGGGATATATCGCTATAGCATTGGTGTTGAATACCGGCTTTCTTCTTCTTTGTTCTCTGCTGATAGTTTTATTCAACGTGCCGTTAAGTCTACTTTTGAACTCTGCATCGCTGGGACCACTGCTCATGTATGTTCCGGCAATGTTGTTTGCTTCGTACCTGCGGAATTTTTGCCTGGTTTTGCTGCAAACCCGTTTTCGTGTTCAAGAAATTTTTTGGACAGACGTGTTCCACTTTCTTGGAACGCCGTTGCTCATCTGGATTTGGTCGCGTATGCATATGTTCAATTCCGCAAATGATTTGCTTAATATAAATCTCATTTCTCTTTCATGCTCATCGTTGGTGGGATGGTTTTTCTCGCGGGATTTATTCTCGACCCGTTTCTCATTGGACAAACGTGAATTGAAGAAGATGTGGGATTACGGAAGCTATAGCGTGGGCAGTACTCTCAGCGCCCTGATGATCACAAAATCAGATACATTTATTCTCGCGGCGTTCGGAGGCCTGGTCGAGGTAGCAATATACAATTCGGTAAAAACATTTGTCCGGATTTATGATATGCTGACTCAGGTTGTGGGGATGTTTGTTTTCCCTGCGTCGTCACGCCTTGCTTCTCAAAATGACTTCACAAGATTACGCGCCATGATTGAGAAGGCAATTCTCTTCGCAACGCTCATGATGATTCCCGTCTTCCTGGGTTTCTTAATTATGCCGTCGTTGTTAGTGGAAATATACGGTGGCAAATATGTTGGAGCTGCTCCCATCCTCCGGGTTTTTTCTATTGCGTCGTTGACAGTATCGGCGGCAGCAGTTGCAGGAAATGTACTAATGGGGTTAGGACATGCGCGGCTGGTGTTTTACCTTTTGCTTCAGCAGTTGGTTCTCACTATAGTAGGATTTTTATTTTTGATTCCGTGGCTCGGCGGTGTCGGAGCTGCGCTCACCTACGTTATCGTCAGTATTGTGGGGACAGCTATTTCACTTGCGTATCTCAACCGCTATGTTCCATTATCTCTGGGAGCGATCCTTGGCCGTACCAAAGACATCGTTGTGTTCATGAAATCCCGTCTTGCATTTCCGAATAGAACACCATGAACCAAACATGATCAAAACAATTCTGATAAAGGCAAAAAGACTTAAGAAGCGTTTCGATCAGATCAACGAGCTGGTTCAACGCGTTGAACAGTTACAGCAAGCAGTTGGTAGAATAGAAACGCGCTTGTCGCTCCCCGCAAGAGCGGATAGTAAAAATGTTCAAGACCATGAGTTCAAAGTGTACTCTCAATGGGGAGAGGACGGAATCATTCAATACCTGATTAATTCCATTGAGATTCCGAACAAGGTGTTTGTTGAGTTTGGGGTGCAGGATTATCGCGAATCGAATACGCGCTTTCTGTTGCAAAATAATAATTGGTCCGGTCTGGTCATGGACTCTTCTCCCGAGTTTATTCAGCGGATCAAGAACGAACCACTTTACTTTCGGCACAATCTGCGGGCGGAGTGTGCATTCATAGACCGCGACAATATTAACGATCTCCTGGATCGCAACGGGATTCGCGGTGACATTGGACTTCTTTCTGTTGATGTTGACGGAATGGACTATTGGATCTGGGAAGCCATCACTGCGATCAATCCGCGGATTGTTATCTGTGAATACGACACCTTTTTAGGTTCTGAGCGGGCGGTTGTGACGCCTTATGACAAATCGTTCGACCGTCTGAAGGCTCACTATTCATTTCTGTATGGGGGAAGCTCAATTGCAGCTATTACTCTACTCGCAAAAAGAAAAGGCTATTCACTCGTAGGATCAAACAGTAATGGCGTGAATGCGTTTTTCGTCAGAAACGATATTATTGGTTCCCTGCAAGTCTTGACTCCCCGAGAAGCTCATATGAAAGGCAAGTTCCGAAATTCCCACGACCGTGAAGGGAACAGAACATTCTTGAGCGCGGAGGTGGGGATCAAACTGATCGGGGATATGCCGCTCTATGATGTGGAAAGAGATTTGACGATCAAAGTCCGCGACCTCAATCATTCTTAATCAAAAAAGTACATGGCTGAAACTCTTGGGTCGCTTTGCGACAAGCTCACGATCGTAAAGCTTAAACAATGGCATTCTGAAGAACCCGAGAGGCTGCGCAGTCTTAAGGTTCAAGAGCGCCAACTGCAGGATGAGATTGCGGAATATGTTGCCGCAGCAGTCTCAGGTCAAATTCCGGCAGAACGCTTAACGTTTGCTGCTAACAAAATCTATAAGAAAGAAGGAAACACCATAGCAAATGTAACGGGAACACTCGGCGAACTTGTTTCGCGACTCGCCGACGTAAATTGTCAATTGTGGCACGAGCAGGAAAAGGTTTATGCGTTTGAAACTATACCCGCGAATCAAAAGAACGATGTTGTAAAGCAACTTGCGATTCTGAATCTTGAGCGCACGCAATGCATCGATCAGATGGACAAAGCATTCCGCGACAGCATTGTTGCAGGGAGAGATAAATCATGAAACGACAGGCAGTACAGTTGCCAAAGGAAATATTATGCATTTAGTTCATCGACAAAGTTGCCGCGTTTGCGGCTCCAAAGCTCTTACCCGAGTGATCGATTTGGGCGAGCAGTACCTTCAAGGATCGTTTGTAAAACCCGGCAAGGAACAACCACCGACCAGAAAGATCCCAACGGTGCTTGTTCGATGTAATCCGCTTCTCGACGAGAACGCGTGCGGCTTGCTTCAAATGGAGAACACGGTGCCTCCGGAAGTTCTGTACTCAGCGTATTGGTACAGATCGGGCACCAACAACACAATGCGTTCGCATTTACATGAAATCGTCGATGCCGCAACAGCACATATTCAAAAACCCATTGCGCGAGTCCTCGACATCGGTTGTAACGATGGAACTCTCTTGCGGTTTTATCCCGAAGCATATATAAAGTTTGGCATCGACCCCTCGGACGTTGCGCAAGAAATACAGGGTGACATTAGAGTTATTCAGGATATTTTTCCTTCGAATGAACTTACTCATGTCGCCCATGATATGCCGTTCGATATCATTACTTCTATAGCGATGTTCTACGATCTGGAAAACCCTGTCGCTTTTACCCAAAGCATCAAGGAAATACTGGCACCTCAGGGAGTGTGGATTTTCGAGATGTCCTACATGCCATCGATGATCAAAATGAATTCGTACGATACGATCTGCCACGAACATCTCGAGTACTACAGTCTGGCTGTGCTTGAAAAGATAATGCAGCGGGCCGGAATGAAGATTATTAACGCAGAGCTTAATTCAATCAATGGCGGCAGTATCCGGTGCTACGCTACGCATAACGACAATTTCATGAACAAGAATGAAAAGTACGCACAGAGCATTAACGAATTGCGGGCAGCCGAATTCGACATGGAGCTGGACACGGATAAGCCGTACAAAAATTTTCAGGATCACATCAATATCCATAAAGAAGAGTTAACGGCACTTTTGCGCCGGCTGAAAAAAGAAGGCAAGCATATTCATGTGTACGGAGCCTCGACAAAAGGAAATACAATTCTGCAATGGTGCGGCATTGATAACAGGATTGTGGATGCCGCGGCGGACAGAAATCCGGACAAGCATGGGGCATATACACTGGGCACTGAGATCCCGATCATAAGTGAAGAGCAATCGCGCCAAATGAAACCGGATTACTATCTCGTGTTGCCCTGGCATTTCAAAGATGAGTTCATCGAGCGAGAAAAAGCGATACTGCAGGCAGGGATTAAAATGATTTTCCCCTTGCCCGAGATTGAGATAGTTGGTCTGCCCTGATGGTAGAAGCAGCGGAATGAAAAGCCCGGAAAGGATTCTTTTGGGACATCTGGCGTCGAACGGAGATTGTTTGTACGCAACGGCAATTGCCCGGCAAATAAAACATGACTACTCTGATTGTCATCTTACGTGGGCAGTTGGTTCTCTCTATCGACAGGCGATTGAAAACAATCCATATGTGGATGCAATATGGGAAATCCCAATTTCAAACAGAAATGAAATTGACAGTGTGTGGCGAACATTCGCACGCGAGGCAAAACAGAAGCAAGCATCCGGCCAGTTCGACAAAATATTTCTCACTCAAGTTGCTCCGGACAATTACCAGAACTTCGACGGGACCCTGCGTTCTTCAATCTTTCGCGGATATCCTGGGCCGGTCACAGTTCCGATCACACCATCGATACGCTTAAGACCCGAGGAGGTTGAAAGAGTACGTGAGTTTGTTACTCTTAAGGGAATCAACCGGAGTAAAAATGTGATTCTTTTCGAGTGTGCAGCTTACAGCAGTCAGTCGTTTGTTTCTCCGGAATTCGCGATAGAGACTGCACTGCTGGTACTTGAAAAAACACCCGATTGCTCGTTCATACTTTCGTCAAACATGAAAATCGATTCTTCCGATAGTCGTGTTATTGATGGTAGCGTTCTCCGTTTCCGGGAAAATGCTGAACTGACAAAGTACTGCACATTGCTTGTAGGTGGATCAAGCGGCGTGTCATGGCTTGCAACTTCAGATTGGGCGAAACCCCTTCCGACAATACAGCTGCTTCGGAGAGAAATGGGTGTCTACGCATCCATGTGTCATGATGCTGAATACTTCGGCTTGCCCGGCGAACATATTATAGAGATGACAGAATGTTCACCACAACATCTGGCCAACTGTATCATCGCATCCATGAGTCAACCGTTCCCCGAAGTCCGGGAACGGTTCCATGAACGTATAGAGGTTGATTTACATTTCTATATGGAACGTTTCATGCGTTCTCAATTGCGCCAATTTCATCCATTGAAAATAATTCAATCCATGTCGAACGTTTACAAGCGATATGGGGTTCAACCGTTTGTTATGTATCTTAGATCAAAAATACATTTTTCGTAATAGGGGTCTCAATGAAGAAAGCATTAGTCACAGGCATAACTGGTCAAGACGGGTCATATCTAACAGAATTGTTGCTGGAAAAAGGCTACGAGGTTCACGGCATAATTCGCCGCAGCAGTTCCTTCAACCGGGGGAGAATTGATCATCTGTATATCGCGGACCGGGAGTTGATGAACAAGAAACTCTTTCTCCATTATGGCGACGTAACGGATACGAGCAATCTCAATCGGCTGTTGGAGAAAGTGGAGCCGACAGAAATCTACAATCTCGCTGCGCAAAGCCACGTGAAAGTGTCGTTCGATATTCCGGAGTATACTGCACAAGTAGATGCCGTTGGAACGCTGCGGTTCCTGGACGCGATACGGGAAACGGGCGTGAAGACAAAGTTCTACCAGGCATCAACGAGCGAACTGTTCGGCAAAGTTCAGGAAATACCGCAATCGGAAAAGACGCCGTTCTATCCTCGAAGTCCATACGGTGTTGCAAAGTTATATGGATATTGGATTGTTGTGAACTATCGGGAAGCGTACAATCTTTTTGCGTGCAATGGCATTCTCTTCAATCATGAATCGCCCCGACGAGGTGAGGCGTTTGTTACGAGAAAGATTACGATGGCAGCGTCGAAAATCAAACATGGATTGCAGTCCTTGCTCACGTTAGGTAACCTGAGCGCAAAGCGCGACTGGGGATACGCCAAGGAGTATTGCGAAGGAATGTGGCGCATGCTGCAATTGGACGGCCCGGAAGATTTTGTTCTTGCTACAGGCGAGACTCACACCGTGCGTGAATTTGTTGAGATAGCATTCAAAGAGCTGGACATGCCGGTTGAGTGGAAAGGGGAAGGCGTGGATGAAAAAGGTATCTCTGCAAAGACGGGCAATGTTGTTGTAGATGTTGATCCGCTATACTATCGGCCCACTGAAGTAGATCTGCTTGTAGGAAACGCAGCCAAGGCGAAGGAAAAATTAGGATGGGCCGCTACAACCAAATTTGAAGATCTTGTACGCATGATGGCGAAAGCAGATTTCGAGCTCGTAGCAAAACATGGACTTCGAGTTCTGTATTGATGTTGGAAATGTCCCCCCACAATCGGGATTGTACCGTCCGCTCGATAAGCGAGGAATATGCCGGAACTCTCCGTTATTCTTGTCAACTATAAACGCCCGAAGGACACGATCGAGTGCATAGATTCTCTTCTCAATAGTTCTTTCAAAGATATTAATATCATTGTTGTCGAAAATGGTTCAGGCGACGGTTCCGGAGAAAAAATCCGGAGGGCCGCCCCCTCCATTTCTCTAATCAAAAACCCAACGAATGTTGGTTTCGCGGAAGGAAACAATCTCGGGATTCGCGCAGCGCTCGTATCGCACAGTAAGTTCATTCTCCTGTTGAACAACGATACAATCGTTGATCCGGATGCTCTGAAGTGGCTCCTTTCTACAATGGACGAGCATCAGGATGCCGGGATTGTAGGAGCGAAGATTTTCTATTTCGATAAGCCCGATGTTCTTTGGTTTGCAGGCGGCTATTTTAATCCCTACTCTGCATTTGGCGGACACTACGGGATTGGCGAACTGGACAGCGCTATCCATAACCGAGAACGCACCTGTACACTCATAACCGGATGCTGTCTGCTATTTCGTCGGGAGGTTGCCCTTCACATCGGATTGCTCGACAGTGACTACTTTGCGTATTTGGAAGACGCAGACTTTTGTGTGCGGACGCGGCGTAGCGGTTATGCATTATACTATCAACCCCATGCGGTCCTGTATCATAAAGTTTCCAGCACATCTGCGTGGGACAGCCCTGCATATATCTACTTTAACCTCAGAAACAAAATCTTCTTTCTTCGTAAGAATGCGAACTTCCATCAGTGGTTTCCATCGTTGCCTCGGTTGGTGTACTTTTATGTTCGGCAGTTCGTCCGGTTGGCTTTGAAGTGGCGCGACATAAAAAAAACCCGTGCAGCCTTGTATGGCTTGGTGGATGGTCTCCGCAACTACACAGGTGAGTTCGGAAAGGGTCGTTTGAATCAACTTTTGGACTAGCAGAGGCTTAATCGCGAATTTCTTTTGACATTGCTATACCGATCGAGTACCTTGTAACCACAAACTGATACAAGTACCCCCCACAAGTTCCTTCTCTGTTTTTTCCATTTTATTGAAAGGGCGCTGTTATGAAAAAATTCATAACTGTGCTGTATTTGCTTTGCCCAGGATTTCTTTTCGGACAAGTGAGTGACACGCTTGGCTTTTGGCATTTCGATGAGACCACGGGATCAACTCTCTTAGACTCCTCACCGAATCATAATAATGGAACAGCATATGGCCCCTCAATTGTCGGAGGTATAACTGGAAATGCCAGAAATTTTAATGGGACAAGCAACTACGCAACGATGCCATCGAATGCCGCTTACAATTTCCAAAACTCAGAAAGCTTCACGGTTCGCGCGTGGGTAAAGACAACCGGAGCCGGGGGGATCATTCTCCGTAGAGGACTTGTTCCATTTCCTGGCTTTAACTTATCGACATATTTCGGACGCGCTGTTGGAGTAATTGGAAACCATCAAGGACAAACCTGGAACTGACACGATGCTCACAATAACGAGCACGCAGACGATCAACGACAATGTCTGGCACGAGATAAGAATGGTGAGAGATAGAAGTCTAGGAAAATTGTTTCTATATGTAGATGGCATCTCCGCCGCCACCCCTCTGGATGATAATTTTACTATTCCGCTTACCAACGATCGACCATTGACGTTGGGAGCGTCCTTGGTACTCCCCGATTATTTCACTGGCTCTATCGATGAAGTCGCCATCTTCCGCGGTGCCCGACACCCGATTTCTGTAATGAGTGATACTCTCGCTTTATATCATTTGAACGAGACCACAACATCAACCGTCATTGATTCGTCGATTTACAGGAACGACGGGATAGCAAACGGGACAACAATCGTTCCCGGTCGTTTGGGTACTGCAAGGAACTTTAATGGGTTCGGTGACTATGTCCGAATTCCCAATCCTATTGGTGGAATCTGGAATTTTTCTAATTCTCAGAGTTTTACCGTGAGTGCATGGGTAAAGACAAGTGGAACGGAAGGAATAATCGTGCGCAGAGGATTGGTCCCCGTCCCTGGTTTCCATTTGTCAATTCATTTTGGGCGCGCTATTGGTATCATCGGAAATCATAAAGGAAATAGTTGGAATGATACACTTCTTACGATGACCAGTACGCAACTGATAAATGACAATGTTTGGCATGAGATAAGGATGGTTAGGGATAGAAGTCAGGGAAAATTGTTTCTTTATGTAGATGGTATATCTGCCACTACTCCACAGATTGATAATTTTACTACTCCACTTACCAACGACTGGCCATTGACGTTTGGTGCATCACTGATAATTCCTGATTATTTTACTGGCTCTATCGATGAAGTCGCCATCTTCCGCGGAGCCCGGCATCCCTCCGGCGCAGGCGTCCCCGTCATTGAAGTGTCGCCACCTCAACTCAATTTCGGAAATGTTTTTGTCGGAACGAATGCGGTAAGAGATATTACGGTGAGGAACGTTGGTTTCTTTGATGCCCTGAGAGTAACCGGCATCTCATCGAACAATCCTCGGTTCGCTTCCAACGCTTCCGCGTTCTCTCTTCCTCCCGGCGTTGCGCGAAACGTGCAGGTAACATACACGCCAACCGCAGCGCGTATCGACACGGGCTCCCTCTCAATTTCAAGCAACGATACCACCCGCCCAGTTGTACGTGAAAAATAAACGGAAACGGTTTTGTGGCGGCTGCCGCTCCGCTTATTACATCTATCAGGGACATTCCTGAAGATCAGGGGAAGCAAGTCCGCGTGACGTGGTATAAAAGCAGTCATGACAGTGTCGGCGATTCGCTTCGCATCGGGCAATATAGTCTCTGGAGGCGTGTCGGATCGAACAACACTCTGTGGGATTTTATCGAATCCATTCCCGCTGTCCGGTTCACGCAGTACTCGTATGTTGCGCCAACGCTTTTCGATTCGAGTCGCACGACCGGCATCCGGTTGTCTGTGTTCAGGGTTTCCGCGCATACGTTCAACGGTGTGCAAGTATTCTTTTCACCTTCCGATAGCGGCTACTCCGTCGATAACCTCGCACCGTTTGCGCCGATGAATCTTATAGCATCGTTCTCAAGTGGCCGCGTAAATCTGGGTTGGGTCGCTCCGCCCGATCCGGATGTGCAATTCTATGGCGTGCATCGTTCTACCGTACCCAATTTCCTCCCTTCAACAGCGAATCAGATCGGCACATCAAATACGCCTAATTATGTCGACCAGAGCGTCGCAGGAAATCCCGTATATTATTATTGTGTCACTGCATCTGACACCACCGGAAACCAAAGCGGTCCATCCAATCAGGTCTTGGTTACAATTACGGATGCCGGGAACACGGAAACACCGCCGGGACAATTCCAACTCTACCAGAATTATCCTAATCCGTTCAACCCATCGTCGCGTATTCGGTACGACCTTGCAAGTGAAGGCCGGGTATTGATACAACTGTACGATATGCTCGGACGAGTAGTCTTGACTCTGGTAGATGAAAATAAAACTGCCGGTCGGTACGAGTTACACGTGAACGCGCAGAATCTTTCCAGCGGCGTGTACATGTATCGCATACAGGCGGGGAGCTATTCAAGCCTCAAGAAAATGATTTTGATGAAGTAAAATCAACATCGGAGAGAGGAGGGATGTCGCATTTGAAGATTATCGTGATTTGTTTGATGGTACTTGTTTCGGCCGCGAACAGTCAAAACTCATGGCAGCGCCACGCCGGCGGTCCGGTCGTGCCCGTGTGGGCAGGAAACATCAACGACCCCAGCAGCTATAAGTACACATATGAGCCGAGCGTACTCTACGACAGTACAGCAAGCATGTATAAAATGTGGTTCGTGTATCAGGCATATGGTTTCGGCGTGAGCTGGAGCATTGGTCACGCGGTTTCATATGATGGTGTGAATTGGTTCGTGTACAGTAAAAATCCGGTATTGGGGGTCGGACATCCTGGAGCTTTTGATCGCGATGGGGTTGTCGCTCCTTGTGTGATAAGAGTAGCCAATACATACATAATGTATTATCAAGGCTACTATGGTTCTCCCGCAGTCTGGCAGGTCGGAGTTGCAACCTCCACTGACGGTACTTCATGGACGAAGTATTCCGGCAATCCGGTACTCACTGTGCGTCTGGGAACATTTGAGTCTGTTGCTGTTGGTGCATCGAAAGTAGTTTTCGATGAAAGTCAATATCTTATGTTCTATAGTGGTTTCAACGGGACTGTTTATGAAATCGGGCTTGCGACTTCTACAGACGGTTTTGCTTGGACGCGGAATTTGCAGAATCCTGTTCTTCGCCGCGGAGTGATCGGTTCGTGGGATCAGGCGTCCGTTACCACCAATGCGATTTTTGTCAAACAGGGAATCTACTATCTTTTCTATGGCGGCGGGCCTTTTGCACCAATAGGATATGCGACATCCACAAATGGAGTCGAGTGGACGAAATACATCGGCAACCCGGTTTTCTCGGCCGGGTCTCCCGGAAGCTGGGATGCAAGTCGTGTTGAGTATGGTACGATGGTGTTGCAGGGGAATGTGTTGAAGTATTGGTACTCAGGATTCGGGTATTCTTCTGCACTTGGCCAAGACGTCTGGCAGATTGGCCATGCGACTTCGAATTTTGTAACGTCGGCTCAGGAAATCAGACGGCCAACGCCGACGACTTATCTGCTTGAACAAAGCTCTCCCAATCCGTTCAATCCAGAGACAGAAATCAGATTTTCCATTCCAACAAACGAATTCGTCGTTGTCAAGGTGTTTGACGGACTTGGGAAAGAATTGCAGACATTGATGAGTGAACAAAAGCCCGCCGGTTCATACACGCTTCGGTGGAAACCCGAGTCCGCGGCATCCGGTGTGTACTATTATCGGATGACTGTGGGAAGTTTCATCGGGACAAAAAAATGGTTCTCATAAAATAGATTTCCAAAATCTGCACGAACGAAGTGAAGCTCTAACACTGTAGCGCTCCACTTCGCTCTGCAAAACATCTCTGACATTACATCGCCATCTTTGCCGCTTTCGTGCGGATGAAGGCGCTGTTCAAGCCCGCCAATCCGTTGAATTCCGCCGCTTTCTTGTAGAACTCCTTCGCTTTTGCATTGTCGCCTTTTGATTGATATGCCTGCCCAAGCCTGAAGAGATTCTGCGGGTCTTGCTGGCTGGCCTGGTTGAGTTCTGCTATAGCACCATCGTAGTTTTTCTCGGCAAGAGCGATCATGCCCATAAGCTCGTGTGCCTGGCGAATCTGGTTTTGGTTCTTGTTTGCGTCGGTGCTTTTTCGGAATTCTTCCGCTTCAGCTTTTGCCTGCGCCATATCCTTCTTTCCGATTGCTACTGTTCCCATATTATAATGATGGAACAATCGCGCATTGTCCTTCACATCCTGCGACATATCCGATTTATCCGAAAGCTCGATGGATTTTTCAAACGCCACTCGGGCATCATCATATTTTCCCATCTCAACAAGAATATTCCCTTTCACGGCAAGATCACCGGACATTTGAGCGAGATCGTTGATTTTTTCTGCCATGGCATATTGTTTCTCCGCTTCCTGAAGCGCGTCATTCATCTTCCCTGCATCAACATACACCACTGTTTGAGTAACCATTGCGGTACGGCGCTCGCCGTCGTTGCGCGACATGTCCGTCAGTTTCTTTAATTCCGCAGACGCGCTGTCTGTCATCCCCTTGTACATATAGTTCGCTGCAATCCCGCTGTACGATGCAACAAAGTTCGGGTCGATGGCAAGAGCCTTACGATAATGCGCGATCGATTCATCGTAGCGTCCCATCTTCATCAATAATTCGGCGTACGAATCATGGGGATTGGGATCGTTGGGAATCATCTCAGTGTATTTCTTGAATGCTTTCTCGGCTTCATCATATTTTCCTGACTGTCGATACGCGTAGCCGATGATATTGTACACGGGAGAATATCCGGGATTAATCTCCATCGCTTTCTTGTAATGTTCGATCGCACCATCATAGTCCTGTTGCCCGAACAGGAATCCGCCTAATGCAAAATGCGCACGTTCGTCTTTGGGATATTTCGCCACGAGTGTTTCAAGATATTCCCGTTGCTTGGCTGAGTTGCCGCTCGTGCCCGCGTCGTTTGCAAGAATAAGCAACCGTTCCCCTTCTGAAGCTTTATCGGCATGAGCAACCGCGTGCTTCAAATGTTCAAAGAATTCTTTCGCCGTTGTCGCGACGTTCGCACGCGCAAGATGCGCCGCTGCGAAGTTTGGATCAAGTGCAATGGCCTTGTCAAAATGCTCAATGGAGTTGGTCTGCAAAAGTTTGTCAGCTAAACCGCGTCCCTCCAGGAAATGCTTCTTGGCTTCCTCAGAAGACGTAGTGACCGGAATCTTTCCATCCTCTACTTTTTTCGCACAACCGGAAAACCAGCACAGCCCAACAACACAAACCGCGACATACAACGATACATGAAACCATTTCATGGTTGCCTCCCGTTGTGTTTATGCCTGCAAGCAGGCGGTTTGAATGTGTAGTGAATTAACTGCTGTGAATGTTAGATCGATGCTGAAGATTTATTGTCCTCTATAAGAAGGTGTCGATGGATGCACTGAATGCTGTTCGATGACCGGTCGTGCAGCAAGGAGAATACTCAATTCATGCAGAATCAGGTGGGCAAGATTACCGAATGTGCTGAGCAAAATCAAGCGATATTTTACTCCGTCGCCTTTTCCGGCAACGGCGCACTGGTAAAGAAATCCTTATAGAATCTATCAGTGTAGGTTTTCAGAAGTTCTTCCACTCGTTCCTGCCGGGGTGACCGAAAGATGAGTCCCGCATGATGTTTCTTGTTAAGACGCCACACGACTTCAGGATCATTGTACGCCTGAAGATCGGGCCATTCTTGTTTGGCAAGAGAGATCATCAGTCCGGCATAATCTGAACGAAGCGGAGTTGCCTTGTAGTCTCCGTTCGAGCATTCTATCTTAGCCCACTCCGCCCACAAATTCAGGCCCGATGCAGCTTCAACCAGATCCGCTATATGCGCACCACCAACACGCGCAGAAGTTTCAAGAAAAAAAAACTTGCCGTCGGCATCACCTTGTATGAACTCCGTATGCGAAACTCCTTCTGCAAGTCCGAGTGATTGCAGCGTGAGTTTGTTCATGGCGCGCAACGCGTCTTCATCGGGCGAGTCGCGCAGCACAGTGCGACTGCTGAACACGCGTCCTTCGTGCGCGACTTCCATAGGCGGACGGCCGTATTTGCAGACAATGGCGAAGACAATTTCCTTTTTGTAGATGATGGAATCGACATGGTAGATTGCGCCGGGTATGAATTGCTCCAACACGTAAAACGATTGCTTGTCGCCGAGCGTGTTCAGCGCATCCCATAATTCTTGTTCGTGATGTATTTTTTTGATCCCAATGGCGCCTGCCTGCAGCCGCGGCTTGAGGACATACGGCGGCGGAATGTTCGCCAGGAAGGATTTAATCTTTTCATAATTCAGAATGTGAACGAACGGTGGCACAGGGATGCCGGCGCTCTTCGCCTTCGCCCTCATGGCAAGCTTGTCGCGGAAGTGTCTCGCCGCTGAATCCCCCATTCCCGCCATGCGAAGATGCTCGCGCAACGCTGCCGCCTTCTCAACATCAAAATCATCGAGCGCAACAACTTTATCGATATGAACAGTCCGAGCCATGAAACTGACGCCGTAGATCATGTCGTTCATGTTCCATTCTTTGTCGACGTCGGGGATGTAATACATCTCGTCGATACTTTCCTTCGGCCATTCTGCATTCTCCAGACTTTTTGAGGTCAGTAAAATTACGCGGGCGCCTTGCCGTTTTGCTTCACGGAGGAATTCAAAGCCCTTATGGTAGCTGGTGATGCAGAGGAGGGTGAGAGGGTTACTCATCTAATGTTGGAAATGCGTTTCTGATGGATTACCGGGAATACAAGAAGCTATGTTGTTTCCATAGATTTGCACCGAAGATTTTGAATGCGTCGAAAAATCGGATCATTCGAAATAAGTTCTGCGTCTATTACTAACGCTGTTGCCGCCACAATTGCGTCAGGAATCTTGAGCCTGTATTCGCGTCGAACTTCAATGGCGCGGCGTTTAACAGCAACATCAAGGTCAACTATTGTTGTGTCGTCAAGGAACTTTCTGAGTGTGGATTCCTCTTCTGGTGACAGCGAATGATATGAGAGAAGTTCGATTTCTGAAATAGCAGAAACAAAGAAGCTGGCTGGTGGAATCTCAGAGACCAACTGTCCGCCCAGATGGTACAAGATGATGTTGGTATCGAGGACAACCGTCATTGCCATTCAGCACGAACCCTCTGTTGGTATTTCAGGGGATCTTCAACGATTCGTATTTTCCCTGAATATCGAGAGAGGTCAACTTCCTTGCCAGCGGACATTATTCCAAGTTCACGCTCGATCTCCTGCCAATCTTCATAATCAATCTGCACTGCAACCGGCCGCTTGTGTTCATCGGCAATGATTTTCTTTTTGATGTCTCGCATATCAGTCTCCCAAGAGAGTGTGTGTACAGCAACCCGTAAGAAACTACGTCAAAAACATCCTGATTGTCAAACGGCTCGACCACTTTGCTTCGCGCAGAAAATCAAAGCCTTTATGGTAGCTGGTGATGCAGAGGAGGGTAAGCATAGTTAGTCAGATTCAAAGAAATCAATGAGGAGGGATTTGAAGGTAGCAACATCTTGACTGGTCAGTCTGCCAAGCCTCTTGATGATCAGCGATTTGTCGATCGTCGAAAACTTCATTCTTAATTTTGATGGCTTGGGAAGACCCGCTTCCTTCCAGTGTTTCAAAATATAATCACCATTCTTTTCTTCCGTTTGAAGATTACTCGTGATGAATGCTATCACAATATCTTGGTCCCGATTGTAGACTTTGGGAGAGACAATGAGAGCGGGCCGGCGTTTTACGGATTTGAGATTTGTGAATGGAAATGGAACAAGGACGATATCCCACTTATTACAGGCGGTCGTAGATGGCATCTTCCTCGTTGTCCCATTCACTGAAGGATTTCTGCGACAACTTCATGATTGCTCTTACTTCTTTCTTTTCCCGCGCCTGTTGCTTCAGGAAATCGCGAACAAGTTCGTCAAGCAAGGTGTTAACGGACTTGCCGTTCTTTGCAGCAATCGATTGTAGTCTTGCTTTTCTTTGGGGGTTGATTTTAACTGTCGTTATCGACATTGGATGTCCCAGATTAAAATTCTCACTTAGAATATAACTGATTGCTTTTCACAGCGCAATACGTGTTCGGCTGCCCTCGATCGATTCAGCCCTTCAGCGGCAACCTCAAAATCGGATACACCCTTTCCCCTCTGTCAAAGTAACGCGAGCGCTCATAGAAGAAATTCAACCGCAAGCCGGCGTCTTCGGCAAATCCCTCATCGTCTTCGATACGTGCTTCAAACTCATCACGCAACGCGGGATTGTCCTTCAACATTTGTTGCGCTATCGGTTCCATGATATATGCCTCGGCATATTCCTTCCGCTCGAAGAACGCGTTGAAGAATCCCCAACTTACAAACGAGTCGGGTGACTGCGGCTCCAGCAAATGCATAATAACCCGCAGTGCCCGTTGCTGTGTATAGATGATAAAGGCGCCTTCAGGCAGGATAGTGTTTTCGGCAAATCGTTCAACGTCGCAGGTAACTCGTTGACGTCCTTCATACGGACGCGGGGCAAACTCCGCGTTCGTGAATCGGTACCTCTCGACAAGAACAGCCTCCGGCTCGTTGATTGTCTTGACCTCGATGCCATGAAGCTTGATTATATCAACCAAGTAAGCGAACTCGCGCGGAACGACATACGCAAAAGGAACCTCAACCTCAATCTTAACCTCAGCCTTATCGTACAACGGAATGTCGAACTCTTTCGGGCTTGCATCGTACATCGGCACAGTTGAACCGGTAATCTCACTTTCCCGTTCAGTTGTCTCGAACCCTTTGAGTGTGAACTTCTCGAACTCATCAGTTCCTTCGATGACAAGCGGAAAAGATTTATGGTCGTGGAGATAATCGTGCACGGTGTGTGTGTCTGCGAAGTAGTTGACGTTCTTCAGGTCGTTGTGGTGCGCATTGATAAACTCGAGCGCGGCAGCGTTCATCGCTTTTGTCGACAGTACGCGGTTCTCGAACGACTTGAGCGAATGTGTTTCAACCAGCAGTAGAAGCCTGTTCTGCACTGCCGCATAACCGCTTGAGTAGCGGGGCAGGAGAGGCCAATCGATAATCCCTTCAGCCAGATCGGTCCCGCGCAATTCCATGTAAGGCCCGGTAATGAATCCTTCAGCTTCGACTTGCCCGATCACATGCGGCATGAGTTTTTGTCGCGCCCAATCCGCAATTCCGCGGTCAATATTCTGATGTGTTTCGATACCGTATGTAATGTGGTACTGATAGTCAGCGCCGTTCGTGGTATGGTTGTCGATAAAAAAATCCGGTTGCCACGATGAATATAATTGCAGCAACGCTTTCATCTCCGGCGTGTCCGCTTTCATGTAGTCGCGGTTCAGATTCAGATTCCAGCTTGTGGTACGCCAGCCCATGTTCACCGGACCGTTTTGGTTCGGACGATTGAACGGACTTGTCCGCTCGTGCCCATCGACGTTGAGGATTGGGATGATGACCAGAACACAGTTCTGCAGCAAATCCGCCCGTTCTCCCGTTACAAGAATCTCGCGCAACAGCAACATGCTCGCGTCTTTTCCTTCAATCTCGCCGGCATGAATTCCATTTTGAATCAAGACGACGACTTTCCCGTTTGCTCGTGCCGCGTGCGGCGAGAAGTCCCCATTGCCGACAACGATGAACTTCAGTTCTCTCCCCTGCGGCGATATGCCGAACGTAAACATCTCGGCTTTGCCTGTTGCTTCAAACTGCAGGAAGTATTTCATCGTTTCGTCATAGTCCGGCGATTCGAGGAAGTTGCTGCGTTCAAAATGGGTGAGGTATTCGGGCGGGAAAGTCATAACAATTTTTGGGTTTGAGATTACAGGGTACGCGAGCGCAGAACTCTATCCAGCCTTAATTTCCTCCCACGTTCTGCCCTCATTAGGATTCTTTTGGTCCGCCTCGATTCGTCTATCCAGCTCATCTTTCTGCTCCTGCGTCAACTCAAACGTTTCTTTATCGTCCGCGATGCTATCCCATATTTCTTCAACCAGAATGATGCGTTCAGCGACACTTAACTCCCTGGCTTGTTCGACGAGTTGTGCTGATGACATTTTCAATCTCCTGGCGTTTGCCCTAACATACCAATCCCGATATTAACAAACAAGAATTGCACGGCTCCCGCAACGAACCGGCCATAGTTTCGTTAATAGGAGTGCCTCCTTTGAATTTTCCCTGAATTCTCAGTACGTTGAAACACCAACAATTCATCTACCAAAAGGAAAATTCTATGCGCCGAATGTTTCTCCCAATTATTCTGCTGAGCTTGTGCGGACCTGCGTTCGCCGACGAAGCGTGTCTTCTCCGCTTCCCCGCAATTCACGGAAACCAAATTGTATTCACCTACGCCGGTGATTTGTACACGGTTCCAGGCACCGGGGGCGTTGCCCGCAAGTTGACCAATGATGTCGGCTACGAAATGTTTGCCCGCTTTTCTCCCGATGGCAAGTGGCTTGCCTTCACCGGTCAATATGATGGCAACACGGAAATATATACGATGCCCTCGGAGGGCGGTGTACCCCAACGTATCACCTACACTGCTACGCTGAGCCGTGACGATGTCTCTGACAGGATGGGGCCAAACAACATCGTCATGACCTGGCGCGACGACAAGAGCATCATCTACCGCTCGCGGCGGATTGAAAAAAATGATTTCATCGGTCAACTCTTCATTGCTTCAACAGAGGGTGGAATACCGGAACAGCTTCCGTTACCCCGCGGCGGTTTTTGTTCGTTCTCCCCCGACAAGAAAAAAATGGCATACAACCGCGTCTTCCGCGAATTCCGGACGTGGAAACGTTATCGCGGCGGCCAGGCAGACGACATCTGGATTTATGATTTCGATTCAAAACAAATTACAAATGTGACGAACAATCCCGCGCAGGATATTATTCCGATGTGGAGTGGAAATAAGATCTATTTTGCGTCCGACCGGGACAGCAAAATGAATTTGTTTGTGTATGATTTAACAACGCAGCAGACAAAGAAGCTCACGAATTTCACGAACTTCGATGTAAAGTTTCCATCCCTCGGCGATAATGCAATTGTCTTTGAAAACGGCGGGTTCATCTACAAACTCGACCTCGCAACGGAACAAGCGCAGAAGGTTTCCATCTCCATTCAGGAAGATTTTGATATTGGCCGCGGCGGGCTGCGTGAGGTAAGCAAAGAGATCACAAATTTTGAAATCTCTCCCGATGGGAGCCGCGCACTGTTCGGCGCACGCGGAGATGTGTTTACCGTCCCTGCCAAGTACGGCAATACGCGCAACATCACCAACACATCCGGTGTGCACGAACGCAACTCGAAATGGTCACCTGATGGAAAATGGATTGCATACATTTCGGATGCATCCGGCGAAGATGAGATTTATGTCGGGCCGCAGAATGGCAGCGCGTCGCCAATTCAGTTGACAAAAAATGCCGATACCTACAAATACCAAATCTACTGGTCGCCGGACAGCAAAAAGATTTTGTGGGCGGATAAAAAACTCCGCCTGCAATACGTCGAGGTAGAATCGAAAAAAATAACTCTTGTGGTACAGGCAAAGGTGTGGGAATACTCGGATTACGTGTGGTCATCGGACAGCAAGTGGATTGCATTCGCGCAGTCCGAGGAAAAACAGATGACGACCATGTATATCCATTCTGTAGAAAATGGAAAAACGTATCCGGCTACGGACGGTTGGTTCGATTCATACAGTCCGGCGTTCAGCAGCGATGGCAAGTATTTATTCTTTGTATCGGACAGAACGTTCAGCCCCACCTACAGCAACACGGAATGGAACCACGCCTATAACGACATGGCGGGGATTTATTTCGTGACGCTTTCGAAGGATACCAAATCGCCGTTCGCACCAAAATCGGATGAAGTAAAAATCAGAGAGGACAAAGACGGCAGCAAGACGGATGAGAAGGAGGACAAAGACAAAAAGGACGATAAGAAAGACAAAAAGAAGCCGGTGCGCGTCGATACCGACGGATTGCAACAACGGATCAGTGGCCTTCCTGTTTCCGCGGGCGGTTACAGCAATCTCACGTCCGTGGGGGAAAAATTATTCTATGTTCGCAATTCCGGTAAGCAGGAGAAGGCAATACTTTTCGTTTATGATCTGGATAAGCAAAAAGAAACTGAACTCGGCGAGTTTAACGGATTCGAAATCTCAGCAGACGGAAAGAAAATGATTGTCGGTGGTAGCGGCTCGTATTCTATCATCGATCTCCCCGGTGGAAAAATTGACGCGAAAGAAAAGCTAAGCCTCGGCGACATGAAAGTAACGCTCGACCGACGCGCCGAATGGACACAAATCTTCAACGAATGCTGGCGCCAGATGCGTGACTTTCTCTTTGACCCGAATCTTCACGGAGTGAACTGGAAGAAAATGCATGATACGTATGCACAGCTTCTTCCCTATGTAAATCACCGCGCCGACCTCACGTACATTATTGGAGAGATGATCGGCGAGCTGAACATCGGCCACACGTATGTGGGCGGTGGCGACTATCCCAAGCCGGAAAGAATCGAACTCGGACTTTTGGGCGCGAAGCTTGAGCGCGATGCGTTGGGATATTATCGCATCAAAAAAATCTTTACCGGACAAAACTGGGACAAGTCTCTTCGCTCTCCGCTTACTGATATTGGTGTGGACGCGAAAGACGGCGACTATATTATTGAGGTGGACGGAAAATCAACGAAAGACATGAAGGATATTTACACTTCTCTTGTAGGGAAAGCCGGCAACCAGGTTACTCTCACCTTAAATTCTTCTCCAAAAGAAACCGGATCGCACGAAACAGTCGTGATTCCAACTGCCGATGAGCGTCCGCTGTATTATCTCAACTGGGTGGAGCAAAACATCGAGAAGGTATCGAAAGCGACGGACGGCAAAGTCGGCTATCTTCACATTCCGGATATGGGCGTTGGCGGTTTGAATGAATTCGTGAAGCACTTCTATCCGCAAGTCCGCAAAGATGCAATGATCGTTGACGTGCGCGGCAACGGCGGCGGCAATGTTTCGCCAATGATCATCGAACGGCTGCGGCGAGACGTTGCGCTCATCAGCATGTCGCGCAACTCCGTTCCCACACCCGATCCGGCAACGGCAATTCTCGGCCCGAAGGTTTTGATGATCGATGAATTTTCTGCAAGCGATGGTGACATTGTGGGCTACCGTTTCCGAAAATATAAACTCGGCCCCATCGTTGGCAAGCGAACGTGGGGCGGTGTTGTGGGAATCCGCGGTTCGTTACCGTTACTGGACGGCGGATTCCTCAACAGGCCGGAGTTCTCGCGCTATGATGTTGAAGGCAAAGAATGGGTGATGGAAGGTAAGGGAGTCGAGCCTGATATTTATATTGACAACGATCCTGCACGTGAGTTCAGCGGTACGGACGACCAACTCAACAAGGCGATTGAGGTGATCAAGGAAGAAATGAAAAAGCATCCGGCGACGATTGCTCCACCGCCACCGTACCCGGACAAAAGCAAGTGATGTTGAGTGCGGATTACGGATTGTTGATTTTGGATTGAAGGGTAATCGCCCTTTCAATCTTGCTACTCCCTCACCCACTTGATACATTGAAACAAATCAAAAAGAAGGAGAGATCATGAATCAACTTGAGATAGATGCTAAAATCATTGGGGGCGAATTGACCCTCAAGAATCTTCCTGTTGACAACGCCGATGTGAAGGTGGTTATTATGCCGAAGGTGAAGCTTGAGCAGATGTCATTCCCGAAGGTGCGAGAACTTCTTCGTGATGTGAAGGGGAGTTTGGCTGACGACATCATCGAAGAGCGGCGTGCAGATGAATCTCTTCTTTGACACAACTGGAATAGTAAAGCTCTATCATGACGAACCAGGTTCCGAGCAACTCAGGCGTTTCGTCAAGAGCAACGCGCCGACTCTGCACCTCTGCATCTCCGACATAGGGCATTGTTGAGTTTCACTCGGCGGTGTTTCGACGAATTCGTACGGGAGAGATCAACATTGAAAAGGCAGAGAGCGTCCGCAGGCATTTCATGTCTGATCTACAGTTTTACGTACGTGTCCAAATCCGGCAGAATGTTGTTGACACCGCGCTTGGAATTTACCAAGAATTTGGCGCTACTGTTGCCCTCCGCTCTCTGGACGCATTCCAAATTGCCTCGGCAGTCGTTCTTCACACCCAATCGCCTTATAGACTTCTTCGTCAGTTCTGACAAGAACCAACTTGCAGTCGCACGAAAATTCCTTCCGATGTTGAATCCGCTGGAGATGTGAGAAGGTCGCGCACGATGGACTCAACTTGCAGTGCTATGCCATGACAAGTGGAGTCCATCTCAATACGCCTCAATGCGAGGAGCAACCCCGCCAGAAAGCGGCGGGACTACCTCGGAATAATAACCTTACTTGAGAAGCAGCATCCGCTTTGCCTGCACGAATTCTCCGACTTGTACCTGATAGAAGTACGCGCCTGTTGCAACAGCGCTCCCGCCATTGTCTTTTCCATCCCAAGTGACAGAGTGCATGCCCGCTTCGCCCTGTTCATTGACAAGCGACCGCACTAACTGACCAACAGAGTTGTAGATGTTGATTTGCACGTGGCCACGGTTTGGTAATTGGTATTCAATTGTGGTTGATGGATTGAAGGGGTTGGGAAAGTTCTGTGAGAGAACATATCGCCTCGGTATTGACAGCTCAACTTCGGGTTGTTGCTGTTGCTCAATTTCGATTCGGTCATACACGGCACGAATAGCCAGTCCGACGGAAACAATCGGCACCATGCGGCTATGTTCCTCCTGCTCGCGCAAATAGCGAGAAAGTTTTGCAAGTATGACGGGAATACGTTCGCTGCCGTTCGTCAGTTCAAGCAATCGCTGCTGCAAGCAGTCACGGTCAATCATCGGCAAGCGCTCGAGCGGATCGCAGAAGTTCGGTGCGATGCACGGCTCGCCGAAGTGATCAAATTCGACAAACGTGTTCAGCGCTGCAATCGCAAGCTTCGTATTCCGCAAAATCTTTCCGAGTCCGGGATCGATCTCTTGAAACATCCTGAACAATCCCTGGTTCGTTCGGGAAAACACAAGCCGCCGTAAATGAATCAACAGCAGTTCGTCTTCCATCTTCTCCCAATCAATACTCTCAAAGTACACTTTGATTTGAACGAGATTGCCGTCATCATCTTCACGAAAGAGATCGGCAATCGCGTCAAATGCAATATCGGAAGGCGAAAGCCCGAAGTGACGGATACGAATTGAACCCGACGCAATCTTCGATTGAATAAGCGTGATCGCGATGGAATTACAGACGGCGACGAATTGATGAACCTGCGGCCGCGTATGTCTGCTTTCGAGAATTGCAGACAGAATCTGCCGAAGCCCTGCGATTGATTTTGCGTGCCTGGACATGAATGCAGAGGTGGTTGGTTTCCCAGAAGCATCTGGCAGAAAGGACTCTGGAACGCCTTAATGATAGACAAATGCCTCTTGTAGTTCAACCATGCCGACGCGTAAGCGTCCAATCAACGGTTGCTATTTTGGTCAGATTTGAGAGCAGCTTTGAGCCAGTTTCCTTGAGTTAGCCTAACTCCAGCAGCGTGAAGCCGGGAGTGCCCGTTCAGTTTTCTTCTCTTACCTCGACAGTCTGTGTAGGGTTTTTGTCGGAGATAGGCAACGAGGAGATTAACATACACGACCGCAGTGTGTCGATGCTGAAACGCCTCAATGGTCTTGAACCGACGTTCGAGTTGTTTGTTGACGTTCTCCACCAAGTTGGTCGTCCTCGGCAATCCCTGGACACGATGGTGTTGCATGAGGCGGTTCCAGTGACGTTTGAGGAACGCAATTGCTTTCCGATGCGCTGTGCGAGGAGGTCGTCGCGTTCGCTGAAGGCGTTGGAACAGTTCGCTCGCTCTTGCTTCGTCCTTGGCACACATCTTCTCGTCTACCAGAAGTACACCATCCCATGATGGCTTCAATTCCTTGCTCATCTCCAGCGCTGTCTTGCATCGTCTCCCAAGTTCTTCAACCATCTTCTGCAACGAGGTGGGCGAAATCTTTCTTCCGCTCCGTTGATAGACATTCTTGGCAATCACACGATAACTCTCCCGTCCCTCAACGTGTCGACGCACCACTTCTTCGGCAAAGTGCTGGCTGTAGCGGCAACGAGATCGACGTCGTAATGAAAAGCTCCTTCCACAACCACCGCAGAGAAATCTTTGAATCAGAATTCGACGTTCTCGGTCACTATCAAGTTCGCGAATAACTCGAGCGCCATTACGTTTGACCCGGCCGTTGCCACACGAGGGGCGTCGACGCGCATAGTTTTTTTATTCATTGAAACCCCAATTTGCTCTGTTGTCAAAACAAAATCTCTGAAACTTCAACATCGCAAACAACTTACATCAAAATCAGCAACCGTCAACCGATACGCTTATGACGACGCAGGCACAGATGAGTATTTTTAAATTAAAGTCTAACCACTATATTCGGTCGATCTCGGTTGTCAGCGCAGGAATCCCTGTAAAAGTCCTCTCTTCTGGATTCCCGATAAGATCATTCGGGAATGACATAGTTCGATGAGCGCGCCTTTACCTGTCTGTCATTCCCGCACGCTGTAAGCGGGAATCCAGTTCAAGGTCCCGATAAAGGCATTCGTGAATGACATTCCTATATGACTGCTACTCCCTACGTCTGTCATTCCCGCTTGTTGTTAGCGGGAATCCAGAGCGAGCTCTATTTTATCACACTCAACCTTCCCGCATTCACCTTCTTCAAATACTCCAGCAGCGGCTGGTAATATTCCAGCATCGCGCGGGCGCTCAGGTCTTCGCCTGTTTTTTCTTTCAGTACAACGCGCCAGTCCTTGCTCGCTCCCGGACGCATGATGCCGCGCAGGAAATCGCCGACTTCTTTGTTGCCGTAGTAGTTGCAGTTCCGCGGATCCTGCTTCAGGATTTTCTTTGCAATGTAATCGTGAAGCTGAAACTTCAGCACGCACGAGAGCGCATAATCGTAATACTGCGCCGGGTCGTCGATGATGTGTGTTTTGGTTGCAGCGTCGCAGAACTGTTCGCCGCGTTCGCCCGGCGGCGCGATCCCCTGAAACTTTCCAACATACTCCCACCATCGCTTGTTGAATTCATCCTTCGGAATGTTCTCTTCGTAGAGGTCGTGCTCGAAGTGCGACATCGTCCCCGCAGAGAACGGGATGAACACGATCGAACTGCTCGAGAGCGCTTCATTCAGCAGCCATTGCGTCTGGTCGATTTTTGTTTGTGGCGAAAGCAACCCGACTTCTTCGAGATACGGGCGCTGCATCGACGCAACCGCCATTAAATCTCCCACGCCTTCGTGGTAGCTCCGGTTGGCGCCCTCGCGCAACATAAGCGGCACGTCCGGATTTGTGTATTCGATGAAATAGTAAATATGCCCGAGCTCGTGGTGCGTTGTCTTGAACCAATCGGCGTCCGGCTCCACGCTCATCAGCGAGCGGTAATCGTCTTCCAGATTCAGGTGCCATGCAGAGGCGTGGTTGTTCTTTTTGCGTGATGACCCCGGCCCGGCAGGATACAAATCCGACCGTTCCCAGAACGTCTGGTTGAGTTTCGGAAAACCGAGACTGACGAAATAATTCTCCGCCTGCTGCACGACCCACTCCTTGGTTTTTCCCTTGAAGAGATTGTCCAGGTTGATTGCCTGCACGAAGCCCGGCCAGTTTTGTCCCCACCGGTTGGAAAGCCAGTGCGCCGGAATTTTTTCCGGCACCGGCTGCTTGTACCTTTTCGCCAGCTCGTACCGCGCATACGTGTGAAGCTCCGAGTACAACGGACGAAGCTCACTCACCAGCTTATCCATCAGGTCCATCATCTCCTTCGACGTCATCCCGTAGTCCGCGACCTCAAGCCCGAAGAATGAACTGTAGCCCATTTCACGGGCGACTTTGTTGCGCAGTTCCTGCAGTTGCGCGAGGCCGTCTTTCAGTTGTACGCCTACTCCTTTGCTTGTCTCCCATGCGTTCAGCCGCTCCGTCAGGTTGTTCGATTCCTGGAGGATCCGGTCGATCTCGTTCGTGCTTACTTTTTTGGACTTGCCGTCTTTGCCGGGCATCATGTACTCGTAGCTGAAGAGGATGCTCGTCTGTTTTGTTTGTGTTGAGATCAGCGAGTCGACTACATCGGGGATGGTGCCGGGTGCGTGCGCTGCCGCGAGACGGATCTTTTCAAGCTGCCGGACTTGCAGCGGGTCAAGTTTATCTTTTTGATCGAGAAGAGTTTTTGTTTTTTCGATGACCTCCTTGCTTCCCATAAACTTGGCAAGCGTTTTCGATGCTGCGGTCGAGAGGCTGTCGTGGGCATCGCTGATATCGGTGTTGGCCAGCCACTGCGCCTTGTTTGCTTCGTAGTAGATTTTCCGGAACTGCTCACTGTGTGGTTTGAGGAATGCATCGGCTTCGGGTTTTGGATCTTTCTTGCTGCATGAAACAAACACGAGCGCAATGCACGCAGTAACGAGGATGCGGAGTGACATGAGTTTTCTCCTTGATTCGGTTTGGATTTTTAGATTGTGCGGTGGATGAATGTAGAAAAGTTGAAGGGGGTAAGCAAGGTCTCTCCATCCTCACCCTGAGCGCAGTCCCGCTTGTTTTTTAAAGCGCTGAGGTCGTAGGTCGAATCTCCCGATTCGATTTTTGACTCCCATTACTTTGCCCCTGGCAGATTGCCATTCTCGCGGCGTTTCGCTAACTTGCTTGCAGAAACCGCGCAAGAGGTTGCACAAACGAATAAAAATGACATGAAAACATCATCTCACCGACAGCGCGGAACCCGCGGCAACAGACAACATGCATACCTCCGCACAATCCGCAGCCATTGGGACACACTGAGGAAACGCTACAAGCTCAAGGAAATCGGAATCTTCGGGTCCGTCGTTCATGGTAAGGAAACGAAGAAGAGCGACATTGATATCCTGGTGGAGTACGAAGAACTGCCGGACCTTCTGGAGTTCATCAACCTTGAGAACTATCTGGAAGAGATACTGAAAAGGAAGGTGGACCTTGTCGAGAAACATGGGGTGCGTCCGGAACTGCGGGACCGCATATTCAACGAGGTGGTCTATTTGTAAATTGTAACCTGGTCGCAACAGAACGACCAATGAAGGAACATACAACCCCCGGTCAGATGCTGGCCGGGGGTTTGTGGTTTTGGGGGCATTAAGTGCCGAGGATTTTTTGACGGTAGCCGATGTCATTACATTATTGAAAATATAATGTTATATATTCTTGCATATATAGAAATTATTGTTTTCATTATAACGGCAGAATAAAGGAATCAAATGAGCGTGAAATCCACCCGGAGAGAGCGGTTCGAAAGTGTTGCCGCGAGACGTACCCAGAAAATTCTGGATTTGCTGGATATCCTCGGGAACTGTTCAAATAAGAACAACTACGAATATACGGATACAGATGTCCGCAAAATGTTCTCAGCAATCAGAGACAAAACGAAGAGTACCGAGGCGGCCTTCGGAAATGCAATTAACCGGTCAACAAAAAATAAATTCACATTTTAATGAAACCATATTGGCATTATATAAAATTTCCAAGTAACGCTGGTTTGAGCAGAAAACCACCGAGATTTAAGGACTTAGGGGCTCACAATATTAAGACATTTGTTCGAGAGCTAATCCAGAACTGCCTTGATGCAAGACATAAAGATTTGCTCCCTGTCGAAATCAAAATTGTCATAAAAGAGTGGGGCAAAACAGAGCTCAATAACTTTCTCGGACTTCTTGGAGATGACCACGTAGAGCTTCTGAAAAAATCCTATGATGAAGCTTTACCGGAAGTTAAAGTTCACATGCAAGCTGGTTTCGATTTACTCGGCGGGGAACATGAGAAAACCTTCTGTCTTATCGTTGAGGAAAGGAATTGCGTCGGCTTAACTGGCTCTGTTATTGGTTCAAATGACAAGTCACACTTCAATGCGTTAGTTCGCCAAACCGATAACAACGAAAATAAAAGAGAACTATCAAACAGCGGCGGAACATGGGGAAAAGGTAGTTCTGTTTTTACGTACATTTCAAAAATGTGGACTTGGTTCTGTTACACAAAATTGTCTGAGCCATGGAATGGCCCCACTGACAACATTGTTCACCAAAAAAGATTTATGGGCCGCTGTATGATTGCACCATTCTTTGACCAAGAAAACAACAACAGTTATTGGGGTGATGGTTGGTTTTGCAAGCCTGGTACCGATGCTTTTCCGTACATAAATGACGATGCTGATGCAATGGCTCGAATATTCGGGATGAACTTGAGGAGTGATCCGGGTTGCACCTTTTTGATTCCCTTCTTGTCTCCCACGATTGAGAGTATGGACAATTTGTCAATTGAGGCTCCAACCAAAGAAAATGTTTTTGCTGAATTTAGAACACAGATTCTGCAAAACTGGTTTATTCCGATTTTCAATGGCCAGCTAAGAGTCGTTGTTGAAAATGAGGATCAAGTTATTTCGATTGACAAGGAATATTTGATTAAGAATGTCCCTGAATTAAAATTCAAAGTGGCGATTCTCAACTGGTATGAGCAGGGTTGTCCACCCGATAAAGCGTTTATTAAGGAAACCATTGAAGTTGACGTTCCGGGACTACAGCGAAGTTTGATCAACAAGTTTAATCGGTTTGCTGTTGTAAGAGAAAGGATAAAGCTTGATTTAATCATCAGAGTTTTATCGGAAGACGAGGACTATGAGAAAAACTGGGGAACTCAAAATACAGTTGCTTTAGCAAGAGGGAAAGGGATGGTTGTAACGCATTCTGATGAGGGAACGAAATTCTTAGCGAATTCGACGGATATACGAACTGAAAGTATCTTGTTTTCTGGTTTGCTTTCGGCTAGTGAAACCAATTTAGAAAAGAGGAAACATTTGGATTTGTTTTTAGCTTACTCTGAAAATCCTGCTCACAACAAATGGTGTTCTTATCCTGCTGATTACGCAATTTGTTTTCTTGAATTATTTGAAGGGAAAAGACCGGCTCCGGAAAAAACCATCAAAGATATTTACGATTCGATCTACCGGGCATTCAAAAAACTGTTTGACGAAGAAAAAATACAGCCACAGAATAAAGACATTTGCTCAATTTTTAAAAAACTTGCCCAACTCAAGACCTCAGGTAGCGAAGGAACCGGAAAAGCACTGTATTACATGAGAACCCCTGACGGAGTTACCAATCCGGCCATTACAGAGGGAAGATACAATTTTGAATTCAGGTTTATTCATTCAGAGAATGTAACGGAGAATGTTCGCGTGGACTTTCGAAGTCTGATTGAATCCTTGGAAGGTGAAACGAATAAAGATTTTAATAATCTTGGGATATCGGACTTTGAAAACATTGAACTATTTGACAAGTTTGGAACCAAATATGGTGAAGGTAAGAACCCATCAATTCTGTTAAAACCCGGACATCCTTTAACTGTTAGAATTAGGACCTGCAACATTGACGGCAATCCCCGCTTCAAAAATCTGAAACCGATTATCAAAACTTCTGGTAGAATTGATATAGTATCATGAGCGAAAAAATAATAGTAATAGAGCCATACAGAACCGGCGCCAACCTAATCTCTCTCAAGGGAAGAGTTTCCTTGGATGGAATTAAAGATGAAATAACGATTCCCGACAGGAATCATCTGAATCTGTTCAATTATTCTTTGGATTCGGGAACGATACTTATCCCTCGGTCACATAATACCCTTACGCTAGATCTTACTACGCATTGGGAAAGTGCCAAAGGAATAGGCGATTTGAAATTCCTTATTGACGAATCAGAAAAGCCCGAAGAAACACTTTCACTTATTGTTGAGGTTTGGTGTAAAACCACCCGGTGGTGCAGCGAGCAAAAAAGTATTCCCTTAAATGAAATCGGAACGAAACGTCAGTTCTCATTTAATATTCCGATTAACGAGGTAAAGGAGCTGCTTACAGTGTCTGCTTTTGTTATAAGGGAAAAAGGAAACAGCAAAACATTTCTGCGAAAGGCCAGCACGAAGTATTCAATTTTGTCAGAAAGTGAAGAAATCACAATTCAGATTGATGAACGAAAGGAGATCGGGGGTGCCTATCTCCCAATTGAACCGGAAAACATTGGTGATCGGATATTTGAGATAAGAGGTCTGGACAATGAAACGGACATTCCGCGAATAAAATTTTCAGAAGATTTCAAAGAATACTTTACAAGAGATGATTTGCAGACTGTGAATACAACATTTATCATATCGATGTTCTATTTTCTGGATTCCTATTTGAAGTGGTTGATTTTTGTAAGCCGCAATGACCCCGCCGATAAAACATACAAAAGCGTGCTGGATTTATTTTCGCGATACTGTGATATAACCAAGTCGCAGCTCATAGAAATCGTTCAGATGGAAAAACATTCTCCCGAGCAAACAAAAGCATTTTTGAAACTGTCACAAGATCTGTTTAATGGTTTACAAACGAATGTAAATTTCAAATACAAGAAAGAGCTGTTGAAGATCATAAAAGCCGAAGCCGCAAAATGAAAAACTACAAAAACAAAGTAGAGCACTTTATTAATCTTCTAGAGCCCGGAGAAGGCAAGAATGGGGAGCTATTCAATCTGTTCAACATTTACTCCCAAGACAGATTCAACGGATATCTTGCTAGTAAAATTGAATTTGAGATCACGGGTGACGTGACAGATGCCGAAGAAAAGATGTTGCAAAAAATAAAAAGCGAAATAAAACAATTACAGAAGCAATTTTCAGATGCAAAAGCAGAAAGACTGGAATTTGATTTAGCAAAAATTTTCCATTCGAATTTGAGGGAAATAGGTTTTGGCAGATTTCACGTCGATGATATAGGAATGTGGAGATGGATGTCAATGAATTATTTCAAAGAAGAAACATTTTGGCGTAGGGGGCTATCTGATCTCGATAAGAAAGAAATTCCAAAGGCGGCCAAAGCGACTTTTGAACATTGCATAGGAAAAAGAAGCAGAGACATCTTCCCAAGACGTTATTTTGTTATCGGCCAAAGACTATTCGACACAAACGAGAAGTATGCTTTGATTGAAAAGTTAGCAGAAAAGTCAAGGGCAGCAAGAAGCGGCGGGTTCGGTAATCTTATCGCAAACATCGTTGAAACAAAACTGATTAGTCCGAATGATTATGTTTCAAAAGTTATTTCTAAAATAATGTTCGCCGATAGAGGTATTGGCGACGATAAGGAAGTGAAAAATGCATTTGTTAGATACAATGCTTACAGAAAGAGATTGCTTAATAATGCCTCTGAGAATGTATTCAGGAATGAAATTTGCCTTATGGAATGAGCTGTTTCTTGATTGCTTTAGCAATCGCATTCGCCATCAACGGAGGAACCGCATTTCCGATTTGACGGAACATAGCCGTTCGTGAGCCCTCAAAATAAAAATCGTCAGGAAATGATTGGAGCCGTGCTGCTTCTCTCACTGAAATCGAGCGACATTGCGCCTTGCTCGGGTGTATGTAGTAATGCCCGTCTTTCGCTATGTGTGCAACTACTGTGTGGGAAATCCCTCTTCCATCAACAACTTTGAAGCGGTCAAGAAACGCCTTTGTGTTTTTTTGTGTCTGCAATTCTTTTGGAATGTCCGTGTATTTAATCCGCTTTTTTGAATTTTTCCAGCTGTCAATAGCAAGTTTGTAAATTTTCAGATCGTTGGGGTTGTGTGGCCGACAAATATGTTGCGTATAGGAATCAATTCCATTTCTTAATCCAAATGTTTCAAGGTATCCATTTGTTTTGTTTGTGTATTTGCCTTTCGTTTTTACTTGCCCCGGCGAAAGACGAGAGAGGTCCGAGAAAATGCTTGCGGTCTTGAAACTATGTTTGGAGATCTCGGGGTCGGGATAGGAGAACATCATATCTCTTTTCCATCCAACGATGATTACCCGTTTGCGGTTTTGTAGTACCCCATAATCTTTTGCATTCAGAATCTTATCCTCGGTTTTATAACCAAGTCTTTCAAAGTAATGTTTCAATCCCTGATAGTACTGACCATCATTTGCACTCAGCAAACCGGGAACATTCTCAAATACAAAAAGCTTCGGGTTAAACTCTTTCAGAAACTTTCCATACTGCACATACAATTTCACCCGATCGTCTTTTTCCCAATCAATAGCGTGTCTGCCTATGAGTGAATATCCCTGACAAGGTGGTCCGCCAATTATTAAGTCGAGTTCTTTCTTGTCCTGCTTATTCAGAATTGAATGAACGCTGTCAAAAATATCTCTCAATGAATCGTCAGAAATCTTTGCATTGATTACAGAATCAGAATGCTCCTTCGGCAAATGGCTGTACAAAATTTCTCTGGAAATATTTCCAGTAATGTAATCATAGTAAACATCGAGCCTGTTGTTCTCTTTCAGATAGTGAAAAGCAACTCGTGTTTTAATGGTCAAGCAAGCATCTGGATCCATTTCAATGTGAGCAATGGGATTCATATCATTGCGCTTGAATCCCTCTGAAAGAGCCGATGTCCCGGCGAAAAGATCTATATAATTGAGTTGGTTCACTTAGTTTGTTTCTGCGCTGTTTTGCTCAATCGCCGTCCAACTTTGTTAAGGGTTTTCTCTCTTCTTTTCGGTTTCAGTTCGCATTCAAATATAACTATTACTTTCCAGCCTTCCTTACGAATTTTCAAAGAGTTTATCAAGTCTCTTTGTGAATTACCGCCAATCTTCTTTAGCCACCATTTAGTGCGGGTTTTAGGCGGAACAAAATATTTGCAACCTTCATGTCCATGCCAGTAGCAACCGTGAACGAAAATTACTGTCCTCAGCTTTGGAAAAACCAGGTCGGGTTTCCCGGGAAGGCGTTTGTCGTGAAGTCTGTAACGGAAGCCGCTGGTAAAAAGAAATTTTCTAACCAACATCTCAGGCTTGGTATCTTTGCCTTTGATTTGGCTCATGTTGAAGCTTCTGGTCCGTTTGTCGTGAACGTCTGCCATGCGATAACATCGTCGAATACCCGAGTAACTTAAGATGATTTTTGCTCAGTTGAAAGACGATTTCATCTGTCGAACGATCACCGTACATCCGCTCCGGGATATTGCAGTCCGAATTATTTTGCCATATACTGAACTAGCTCATCTCTTTTCTAATTCCAAACTTATCCCGAACAACCCTCAGATGATTTTCCTCCTTTCCCGGCCATTATGGATTTTCCTGTTTCTCATTTTAACGCCTGCTCGTTCAGCGTTTGCCCGGAATGATTTCTACGTTGCGCCCAACGGAAATGATTCCGGACCAGGCTCGAAGACGGCACCTTTCGCGACACTTGACCGTGCGCGGCAAGAGGCCCGGCTCACGAACGGAGTAACAATATGGATCCATGGCGGAGTGTACCGGCTCACCCAAACGTTCAGGCTCGATAGCCTTGATTCCGGAATAGCTGAGTCCCCGGTTATGTACCGCTCAATGCCCGGTGAAGATGTGCACATCATTGGCGGCAGGATGCTCGATCCGTCTGTATTCAAGTCCGTGACCGACGAAAAGATTCTTCGGGTACTGACACCTGAAGCACGCGGGCATGTCGTTGAAGCACAACTGCGTTCGTCAGGTATCAGTGATTTCGGAGAACTGAAACAATACGGCCACGGGCATCCCGTGGTGCCGGCTCCTCTGGAACTGTTCTTCAATGAACGGCCGATGCAGCTTGCGCGCTATCCGAATTGGGGCGACATACCCATGGGCAAGGTCATCGACCCGGGCTCGGTTCCGCGTGTCGGTGATTTTTCCAACCGGGGCGGCACGTTCGTCTATGCCGATCCGCGCCATGCGCGTTGGGCCGGCCTGGATGATGTATGGCTGCAAGGAACATTCATGTGGGGTTACTCGGATGACATGATCCGCGTTGAATCCATCGACACGCTGACGCAAAAGATCAGGCTCTCTTCTCCGCATCTGTACGGTCTCGGAAGCGGCGAGCCCTTTCGGCAATATGTCGCTCTGAATATTCTGCAGGAGATCGATCAGCCGGGCGAATATTATCTTGACCGGAAAAGCGGAGTACTTTACTTCTGGCCGCCGGAACCGCTGAAGGGTTCCACCATTGCAGTTTCCGAACTTGAGCGGCCAATCATCGCGCTGGAAGGCGCTTCGCACATTGTCCTGCAGGGACTCACCGTTGAATATGCCCGCGGCATGGGCATCTATATAGAAGGGGGTGAAGGAAATTTGATTGCGGGTTGCACTATCCGCAACACAGGAACGATTGGCATCATGATGGGGCAAGGTTCAAAACCTCCGGCGAGTCCAGCAAGCGTTGATGCGGAAATATATAACGGAGTTGCCGTCAGCGAAGAAATCGGTGATCTGCAAAATCATCTCTACATCGATACGGGATGGGACAGGAAGGCCGGCATGAAACAGGGAGTCCTTTCGTGCGATATTTACAACACCGGCTCCGGCGGAATTTTCCTTGGCGGCGGCAACAAGAAGCGGCTGATTGCGGGCGGCTCCTTTGTTGAGAATTGCCGGATTCACGACTACAACCGTCGCAACAAGTTTCTCTGGGCGGGAGTGAATGTTGACGGCTGCGGCAACAGGGTTGCACACAATGAAATTTACAACTCGGATTCCCAGGGAATCTATGTGCACGGTAATGATCACGTGTTCGAGTACAACGTTGTCCATGATGTCGCGATGAATTCGGATGATACATCGCCCTGGTATCTTGGCCGTGATCCGAGCGACCGTGGAAATATCGTGCGCTATAATTTCTTCCATCATATCGGAAGACCGGATAGAATGGTGATGGGCATTTATCTTGATGACGGCACATGCGGCGCCACGATCTTCGGCAACGTATTGTATAAAGCCGCAACCTACGGAGCAGTGTACAGCAATGCCGGTCAGGACAATATCGTCAGGAATAATATCTTCATTGAATCGTACGGACCGGCGGTACACATGAAGTCGATGTGGTACGACTTTGCAAAAGGCCAGATCAAACAGTACTTCGGTCCGGATGGAATCTTCCGCCGGCGCTTAACCAAATCTGTTGATATCTACACGCCTCCCTACAGCACGCGTTATCCTCAATTGATGAACTTCCTCGATCTCATGGCGGACAGTATTACCTACATCGGAATGCGGCCCCTGAGGAATATCATGGAATGGAATGTTGTTTACAACTGCCCGGAGGTTCTCAGATTGACCGGGCCCTATGCAGCATTCGAAGCAAGGAACAACCTTGTCACCAGAGATGACCCGGGGTTTGTGGATGAGGTGAGAATGAATTTTGAGTTACGCGACGATGCAGCCGTCTACAAGAAGCTGAAAGGGTTTCAGAAAATTCCATTTGCGCGGATCGGGCCGTACTCTGACAAGTACAGAAAGAAATAATCTACAGCATCCCGGTTCTCTTCCGGATAAACCACTCCACCGCAAACAGCAGCACGACCAGCGCGAGCATATATTTCCAGTTCCACAATTCGAACTCCGTAACAACTGCACGTTCATTGCGCGTCCTGGAATTCACCATGTGAATGATTGATCTCAAAAACTCCAGCGGTACCGCTTTAGCAGCATTCTCCCATATTATGCCTCGGAAGCCTGCACAAAGCAGCCTATTCTGTAACCATTACCGCTATAGCGGCAATTTTTCTTAAACATAGAATAATCTCCTTGACTGCAGCTGGTAATCAGAGTATTTTGCTGTTAAAGCAGTAAGGAACTAGCAAATGAAACCACTCGGGAACATCGGCATTGGAGAAATCGTCCGCTTTCATCGGACGAGGGCAGGGTTAACGCAGAAAGCTCTTGCTGACCTCGCTGGGGTAGGCAAGACTGTGGTGTTCGACATTGAGAAGAATAAACAATCCGTGCAATGGGATTCGCTCAACAAAATTTTCAATGCATTGAACATCACGATTGTGTTTGAGAGTCCGCTCATGAAAGAACTGAATGAAGAGTTAAAAAAGGCCGGCGATGAAAAGAGCTAATGTCTCCATGCATGGCGTTCCGGCAGGAACGCTTGAGGAACACGAGCAGGGAAAGAAGTACGTCTTCCGTTATCGAGAAGAATACTCGGGCCCTGCGATCTCATTGACGATGCCTGTCGCGCAGAGGGAGTTTGCATTCGAAATCTTTCCTCCTTTTTTTGACGGTGTTCTTCCTGAAGGAGTCCAACTCGAGGGTCTCCTCCGGCAAAGGAAAATAGACCGGAGTGATTTTTTTTCGCAACTCACAGCAGTCGGTCAGGACCTCGTCGGAGCAATCACTGTCGAAGAGGCGGAATGAAACGTTGTCCGATTACATATGACGAAATCGGGAAGGGCGAGTATTCGGACCGCGGACTTCGCCTTCTCTCACGGCAATTGAAGGGATTGCAACCGCTTCCGTACACAGCGGAAGAGCAACGCCTCGAAGCTGTACGAAGAGCGGCAAAGATGTCGATCCAGGGAGTGCAGGCGAAACTGAGCGCCCGGCTGAACGTGAAGGAGGAATGCTTCGACGTAGTGGATACTGGCGGCCGGTTTATTTTGAAACCGCAAAGCAGCATGTACCCGGAGCTTCCACAGAATGAAGATCTTACGATGCGACTTGCAGCCGAAGCCGGAATAGAAGTGCCGCTGCACGGGATGGTATACTCGAAGGATGGGTCGCTGACGTATTTCATCAATCGTTTTGATCGTGTTGCCAGAGGCGGCAAACTCGCTGTTGAAGACTTTGCCCAGGTGCAGGGAAAGACGAGAGACACGAAGTATCAGTCGAGTATGGAGCAAGTTGCGGCAACGATTGAAACGTACTGCACGTTTCCGGCAGTGGAGAAGGTGAAACTGTTCAGGCTGACGCTGTTCAACTTTCTTGCGGGGAATGAAGATATGCATCTGAAGAATTTCTCGCTCATCAATCGCGACGGAAAGGTCGAGCTTTCACCTGCATACGACCTTCTCAACACAACGATTGCCGTACGGGGTGCAACGGAAGAACTTGCGTTGCCATTGCACGGCAAGAAGAATAGTCTGAAACGAAGCGACGTTGTTGACTATTTTGCACTCGAACGCCTTGCGCTAAAGCCGAAGATAGTTGACAGTGTTCTGGAGGGGTTTGTCAAAGCTGCAGGTCGATGGCAAGAGCTGATCGGGATCTCTTTTCTTTCTGATCCGATGAAGCAATCATATCTCTCGCTGCTGGATGAGAGAAAAAAAAGACTCGAACTATAGTGAACTTACATCTTCTGCAAAAAAATATCAGGGGCTACGTAGTGTTAGTTGTAGACTCTTTCCCGGGCCACTTTAAATTCCGCCATGGCCTTTTTGATTTCTTCAAAATACCGCTTCTTGTCTGTCTGGTAGAGGGTGCTTAATTCCTCTCTGACTTTTCGCATGAAATCAACAGACTTAAAATCACTTTCGTTATTCGCTTCCATACGTCACCTCCACATAAAATTTCATAACGCAAATTGTAAATATTCGGAATCAAGGTCAAATAACTTAAAGCATGCCGCTGCGTTTTCTAATAAACCACTCCACCGCAAACAGTAACACAACAAGGGCGAGCATGTATTTCCAGTTCCACAATTCAAACTCCCGCGTCAGGTGAATGTCGCGGGGAACGAACGAGGGCAGGTTCTTCAGTCTGCTGAAAATATCCGGGAAGCCGGAGGGCGTGTAGAACTCCCCGCCCGTTCGCGCTGCAAGCTGTCGCAGTAACTGCACGTTCATGCGCGTATCCTGAAACTCAAGAGCCAGCTCGCCCACCGAAAATCTTCCTCTGTCTTCGCCCAACGGTTGCCCGTCCGATGAGGCGACAGCCTTGTACGAGTAATCGCCCTCGCCCGGACCTTCGAGCGTTCCTTCGTAGCGTCCGTTGCCAATCGGCCGCAGAGTTGTCTCATATTCTTTTCCGCTCTGTTGCGCGACAAGCTTTATCTGCGCATTCTCAACGGGGTTTGCGCTCGCGTCGTACACCTGTCCGGTAAACTCAATCGGCTCGCCCTGCGTGAATGCAGTTTTGATTGGTGTTACTTTCACGGGACGGTTATCGTCGCGTGTCGTCAACCAGCGGATGCTGTTGGAAAGAAATGTTGCAAGAAGTTTTTCCGTTTCGGGAATACCCTGCGCCATCAGGCGCCAACGCCAGAGTCCGTACCCGAGAACAGCGAGCGACTTCTGCTTGTTGACATTGCGAATCAGAACAAGCGGGTCGTTGAGGACAATGGCGTTGATCTTTGTTGTAGCAAGAACCGTTGCCTCTGCTTTTGCCTTGCTCACGGTTTGAGTTTTGAACAGCGGCGGCAACCGTTTCCAGCCCGCCTCGTTCTGTTCCGCTCCAGCCGCAAGAATGGGATGGTTCTTTTGTGAAGGTTCCATGAACACAAGCTGCTCGTTTGCGGATGTGTTTGTGCGGGTGAACGGAAGGAACGAGCCGAGCGACGCAAGCTTTTGTTCGTCGACGTTCTTTCCATCGATAAAAAATATTGGGGTTGACCTTCGCTGAATCGAAGTCCGCACCGGGTCGAGCAGCGCGTTGCCTGTTGACGCAATCGGAAAGCCGATAAACATGATGCAATCCGAGGAGTCGAGAAGCTGGGCCGTCATCGATCCCTCATAAAAAGCAGACGAGGATTTCTGTGTCAGCGACCGGACGTCGAGGTTCTTGTCTTCACGCAATGTTTGCTTGAGAACCGAAACATCGGGCGAAGGGCTGCCTGCGATTATGAGAATCCGCAGCTTGCTTTTGAGAATGCGGGCGAGGAATGTCCGCTGGTTGTTCGCGGTGGTCAGCTCGCCGGGCAGGCGCGAGACGCGCACGGAATATTTTTTTATTCCTTCACCATCGGGCGTGTATGAAAGGCGCACTGAATATTCCCGTGTACCTTCTTCGAGTGTAAGCTGCGAGCGGCCGAGTTCCTTGCTGCCTTCAGAAAGAATGACCTCAACTTTCTCGCCCTTGAAGCCCGAGCTTTTGATCGTGACGTCAACAGGAACTTCAGTCTGGTTGTACACTAATTCATTCGTCAGCACTTTCGTGATGAGGATATCCTTTTGTTCCGTCGAGTCGCCGATGCCGACGGTGAAGAGAGGAATCCCGATTTCCTCCGCCTCGTATAGCGGGTTCTGCCCGAGATTGTAACTCCCGTCGCTGATCAGCAACGCAGCGCCGATATTGCTCCGGTCTTTTTCTTCTGCGACCTTGCGAAGCGCTGCTGTAATATCCGTCGCCCCTTCGTCTATGTGGAGAGAGTCGATTGCACCGGCCTCGATTTGCTTTGGCTTCGCTCCGAACGCGTAGAGACGGATTTCATCGGCGGAGTTCTTGAATCCCTTTTCCGCGAGAAAGCGTTTCAGAATTTCCGCCCGGTCGCCTGTCCGGTCTTTAATGCTCATGCTCTTGCTGTTATCAACCAGCACAGCAAGAACAGGATTTTGGGTGGATGTAGAAATAAAGCGGAGCAAAGGCTCGAAAAGAAATACCAGCAGCAACGCGAGAGCAATCGACCGAAGAACGATTAGAATAATTTTTTTGGAACGGGGGATCGGCGGGACGGTCGTCCGGTAAAAAAAAATCGAAATAGCTGCGGCGATGAGAACGAGGAGAAGGACAACGAACGCGGAAACTGTAAAGCTGAGAGTAATGTCAGGCATGTTGTTAATTACCGGGCACGGTTGCTTCGGTCTACGACCTCGTAGAGGAAATCCACTTCACGCTGTTCGTTCATAAGTGCAAACCGTAACCAGTAAAAGCCAAAGCTGAACCACCAAGACACCAAGGCACGAAGTTATAATGCGAGACAATAATTCGATATCATAAAACTCTTGGTGTCTTCGTGTCTTGGTGGTTTTCTTTTCAACTTCTAGGTGGCTTCCTGAACCAACCGCTCAACTATGTCGATTGTTGATACGCCGTCGGCTTCAGCGTTGAAGTTCGTGACGAGCCGGTGTCGCAGCACGGGACCCGCCATCGCCCGCACGTCGTCGATATCGGGCGTGTGGCGGCCGGCGAGGATTGCGCGTGTCTTTGCGCCAAGAATTAAATATTGCGATGCGCGGGGACCGGCACCCCAACTGATCCAATCTTTGATAAACTTGGGCGTTCCCTCAGACTTCGGGCGGGTCTTCGTCGACAACCGCACTGCAAACTCCACAACATTATCCGCAACCGGAACGCGTCGTACAAGATTCTGGTAGAATGAAATTTCTTCGCCGGAGAGAACATGACTCAGCGACGGCGCCAACTGGCTCGTTGTATTCTTCACGATCTGAACTTCTTCGCTCATCGAAGGGTAGTCCAACCACAGATTGAACATGAAGCGGTCGAGCTGGGCTTCGGGTAGCGGATATGTTCCCTCCTGCTCGATCGGATTTTGTGTTGCGAGAACGAAGAACGGCTCCTGCAGCGTGTAGGTTTTTCCGGCGGCAGTTACGCGGTGTTCTTGCATGGCTTCGAGCAATGCAGCCTGAGTCTTAGGCGGCGTTCTGTTGATCTCATCGGCAAGGACAATGTTTGCAAAGACGGGACCCTGGATGAACTTGAACAGCTTCGATCCGGTTGCAGTATTCTCTTCGATGATTTCCGTGCCGGTGATGTCGCTCGGCATCAGGTCGGGCGTGAACTGAATGCGATTGAAGGAGAGGTCAAGAACCTGCGCAACGGTCCGGATGAGCAATGTCTTCGCAAGTCCGGGCACGCCAACGAGAAGACAGTGGCCGCGGGCCAACAGTGCGATCAAAAGCTGTTCGACAATCTTATCCTGCCCGACAATGACCTTGGCAATTTCTTTCCGCAGCGCTTCGTAGGAATGTTGCAGTTGCGCCGCGGCTTCGACGTCGTTTACCTGTCCCAGAGTTGAAAGCTTAGCCAAAATAATTTCCCCTTCTGTCAAAAACAAAACCGCTCCGCTTTACAAGCGTGACTCCCAGTAAATACTTTTCTTCAAATCCTCCACCCACGCGGCATAATCTTTTTGACGCTTGTAGTTGGCGGCAACCGTCTCGATGCGTTTATAATCCTGTTCGAGGGAAGCTTTATGCGCGGGGATTCTTCTCTTCAACCAGACGATGCTGTATCCGTACTGATTACCGACGGGAATCTTTGTCGGCTCGCTGACTTCTCCCTGCTTCAATGGTGAGACAGCGCCGTACATTTCTTTCGGCAGTTGCTCGAGTTCGAGCACGCCCAGGTTGCCGCCGATGCTCGCCGTTTCTTTATCCTCGGAATATTTTTGCGCAAAGTCGGCGACGCGTTCACCTGCGAGAATCCGTGTGCGCAAGGTTTTCAGAAACACCAATGTCGAATCGTCGCTTGCCTGCGTACGTTCGATGCGAAGAAGAATATGGCGCGGATGAACAGCATCGCCGCGGCGCTCCAGCAACTGGATGATATGCAATCCAAAATCCGTTTCAACGATTCCCGAAATTTCTTTGTCCTTCAAACCGAAGGCGGCAGTTTCAAATTCCTTTACGAACAATCCACGGCGCACGAAGCCGAGGTCGCCGCCCTGAACAGCCGACCCGGGATCCTGTGAATGTCGCTTTGCAATCTCCTCGAACGGCACGCCCGCTTTCAGGCTGTCGAGAAGCAAATTCATTTTTTTGCGCGCCTCTTGTTTGGCGGCATCGTCGAATTTCGGCTTCACAAAAATATGGGCAAGCTCCACTTCCTCGGGAACGTCACCGAGGCTGTCCCTGAACGTCCGGTAGAATTCTTCCACTTCAAGTCTGCCGATCTGAGAGTTGCTGAAGCGCTGCTGTTGCAGTTTCTGTGCAAGCAGGTTTTTCTTCATTTCGTCGCGAAACTCGCGTTTGATGCGCGAGATGGGCATGCCGTAGAGTTCCTCCAGCTTGGATTCCGAGCCCGCAGACTGGATACGCTGCTGGATCACCGCCTCGAGCTGCTGCGTTACCTCATCTTCACTCACCGTAACGCTGTCCTCAATAGCTTTTGCGAGCACCAATTTCTCGTTCACCATGGACTGCAATACCTGCTGACGCAAGCCTGCCGTATTCGGGTCGACTTTGTTCGTTGTAATGAAGAACTGCGTTTGCGCGTTCAGTTCCGATTCGAGAATCATCTCATTGCCGACCACGGCAACAATCCTGTCCAATGTCTGCGCCGACGCCGATACTCCGGCAACCAACGCTACAGCCAGCCACACGCCAATCATCATCTTCTTCATATACACATTCCTATTCGTTTGAATTTTCTGCCGCCGCGTCCATGGAATCGAGACGGACGTCGACATCATACCTGGTGTGCAGCGTTGCCAATAGCTCTTCGTACTGTACCTTGCGGCGCTCGATCGAAAGGCGTTCCCTGATTTCATTTTTTGCATACTCGAAATCGGGTAGTTCGCCTTGCTTCATCGTTGCATGCACAAGCACAACACAGTAGCCGTCATTTGTCTTCACCACGTACGAGATATCTTCCTTGCTTAACGTGCGTGCAATCTTCCAGAGTTCCTCCGGATACAACATCGACTGCGTAAAATATTCCTGTGTTGCCACACGCAGGACCTGTTGTTTTGTTTCGGGATCGGACTGAATCTCCTGCACTGCATCGTTCCATGATTTGCCGCGAAGAATTTTCAGGCGGAACGCATTCGCAGCTTCACGTTCTTCGAACACAGCAAAGCTCATCTTCGCAACGTCTTCATGCAACCGGTATGCGCTGCGGTGATCTTTGAACTCCGTACTCAGCTCTTCTTCGTTGATATCGGAAGGCTCGTCCGCGTACACTTTTTTTTCCAGATACGCGTTGATGACAAGCTGCCGCTTTGCTTCTTCTATCTGACGAACAACTTCATCCGCTTCTGAAAATCCATTGCGCCGGGCTTCCTGATACAGCAACTCATTAGTTACCCAGTTGCTTACGTACTGCCTGGACAAATGTTCTGCGTGTGCAGCCCCGGAGTTTGAGAGCTCTTCCGGTGAAAGCCGGACGTCGCCGACACGGGCGACATAGCGCGTGGTATTTTCCGGTTTCTTCGCACATCCCAACGGAATGAAAACGAGTACGGCAAGCGTACACGTCCCAGCCGCCCAATTATTTAGCCGGTGCGAACGCGTACTTCAATGCCTCTTTGTGTTCCACAACGGGATAACGCTTGCGCAGTCCGTCGAGCCATTCTTTCTCAAGGCGCTTGGATTCAAATTCCTGAAACGCGCTGGACACTTCCGTTCCTGCTTCTGCATATGTTTTGCGGCGCAGCGGGTCTTTCTTGTTGAGCTGGATAATTGTGAAGTTGCCGCGGTAATTAAACGGCGCCGAGAACTTGCCGGCCGTAAGCGAATCGGCTTTCATCGATCGTTCATCCGTAGTGACCGGTTGAAGCTGATTCTCGACTGTGCCGACAAACCATGACCGGCGGTTGACGATTTCCACATCCACTTTTTGTGCGAGCTTATCCGATTCACTTTTTTTTGCAGATGGATTTATTGCCTGAGGCCGCGAGTATGCAACAATGCGGCCTTCGGGGATCCCATACTTTTTGCTCAGGGCAGATTTCACCGCAGTAATTTGTTGTTGAGCAAGCTTTTCGTTCTGCGCTTTTTTGTTCGAAGTATCAGGATGGGCAACAATCTGAACCCGCAACATTCCGTCGTCCTTCACGCTGGCTGCAACCGAGGAGAGAGTTTTCTGCGCGGCTGCATTCAGTGCAGCTTTGCCTTTCGCAAACGTAACAGAATATGCTGACGGCATTTTCGTGCGGGCAGAATCTTCCGCAAGCACTTGCTCGAATGTTTTTCCGTTCTTTAACTTCTCATACACAATGTTCGCAAGCGAATCGCTGTACATCGAAACAGAGGAGAACTCCGCACGATCCGGCCACATAAATTTGTCACGGTTTCCTTCGAAGTAGCCCTGCAACACCGTATCGTTCACCGCAATTTTGCTCCACACGCGGTCTTGCTCCACCTGATATAAAAGAATGCCGTCGGTATATTCCTTCATGATATCGGCAAACTCCGGATATTCTTTTTCAACCGTCTCGCCCTTCACTTCAAAGATAAGCTGCTCGGCAATTTTTGGAATCTGTGTGCGAAGAGCGGTAGAGGTGAGCGGCATATTCATCATGTCCGGCCGGACTTTCATCAGCGCAACAATGCTGTCGCTTGTAACGGCACGAGTGCCGAAGCGCATCATGGCTTGTTTCCCGAGCTCAGGAGAGAGCGTTCCGGACCATGCGCTGTCCCGCGTTGTCTTGAGTGAATCGAACGAAACGACAAACTGATCGACAATTTTTTGATCCAAGCTGAACTGTGTTTGCGCTTTCAGCTTATCCAATAGCTTGTTGTAGTCCGCTTGAAACCGTGTTTGCTGGTAGGCCTGCTGGAGTTCCTTTTTGGATTCCTCCAACGATTTCGGAGGGCGCGCTTCATAACTTTTGATCAGATGATATCCGTAGATCGTGCGTACAATTCCCGACATCTGGCCGGGTTTTAGTCTGAACGCCTCTTCGTCGAACGGTTGAATCCATCGGGCGCGTTGGAACCATCCGAGATCGCCACCCTTTGGTGCAGAACCGGGGTCTTGTGAATTTCGCATTGCAAGTTCGGCAAAGTCCGCACCGGCCTTCAAACTATCCTGAATCTGTTTGATCTTTGTAAAAGCCGACAGCGTGTCTTCCGGCGCAGGATTTTCTTTATCAAAACGAATCATTATATGGCTTGCTTTAATTTCACCGGAGGAAGAACGGCGGTCCACGACTTTAATAATGTGTAGTCCGTATTGAGTGCGAACAGGTTTCTGTGTAAGCTCTCCGGGCTTCAAAGCAAAGGCGGCGTCTTCAAATTCTGAAACCATCCGTCCGGCGGTGAAATAGTAGAGGTCGCCTTTATTCTGCGCAACGGAAGGATCGTTGGAGTTGGCAACGGCAAGCGATTCAAATTTTGCTCCCGCTTGCAGTTCTTTGATTAGCCTGTACGCTTTTTCATAAGCGGCGGCAGAATCAGCGGCGGGTGCACCGGGAGGCAGGCTGATCAATATATGGCTTGCGCGGGCTTCCACCTGCCGGGAATCGTACAATTTCTTGAGTCCGGGTTCATTAACTTCCCGCTCCGTCAGGTACGAAGCGACCAGGCTTCCCTTGTACTGTCCGATTTCATTCTTGATTTCAGGACGCTTATCCAACCCGCTTGCGTACGCATCGGCGAGTTTTAGTTTGAACTTTGTCATCAGGTCGAGGAACCGCTCGCGTTCTTCCTGTGTGGAAGCCGCGGCTTGCTCACGGGTTCCGCTGCTTTTCAGATAAAGATTCTCATAATCCTGAAGGGTAACGTCGTTCGCGCCTACTTTTGCCACGACAATATCTCCCTCTTTGGGGGAACAGCCGCTGTACACAAAAATCGCACTCACCAAGGCAAATGCCAACACTCCTGTGAGTTTTTGAGATAACTGCATAAGGTTTCTACTCCGATATTATATAATAGAAAGGATTGCAAATGATTTCGTTTATTATGGTACGCAAAAGACGCATGATTTTCAAGGAAGGGACAAAGACAAAGAGTCTCACGCTGAGACGCTCTACGAGTCGTAGACAAAGAACGCCAAGGTAGGACGAATACCGCATCATCCATATCAGATTCTATTTCAAACTTGTCTTTGCCGCGTAGCTGTTGACAAAAGCACTCCTTTTATCCGGGACGCGCTTTTAGTATATTCATCTACCTTTCAGGAAAAAACTCCGGGGCGAATGCGAGTTCAAAACATCAGCAGATATCTTCACGCTGCAGATATACTGTTCATTGGCTTTAACCTTATTCTTACCGTCATCAACCTGGCGTTTGCATCCCGCATTCCCCATTGGTGGATTATTGTGCTGAGTAATTTCGCTGGGTCGGCATTGATTTGCCTGATAGCGTATGCCCGGCACACTACGGACTGGAAGCCATTGCGTATCCTTCACGATTGGTATGTGCCTGTTGCAACGTTCTTTTCGTTCAAGGCTGTATACTTCATGATCAAACCAATTCATCGCGGCCGGGATTACGATGATCTGTTGATAGCGGCCGATCGTTGGATATTTGGCGGCGATCCGACGGCCTGGATGGCGCGCTTTGCGGCGCCCTGGCTTACCGAGTTTTTGATGATCGCGTATACGATGTTTTATGTGATGTTTCTGGTTCTCGGCTACGAGTTGTACCGGCGCCATAATCTTGACCTGTTTCATTACTTCATGTTCACGTGCGTTTACGGATTCTTTCTTTCATACCTCGGATATTTCCTGCTGCCGGCGGTTGGCCCGCGCTTTACGCTGCATGATTTTTCCGCTGTTGATATCGATCTTCCCGGACTCTGGCTTACTCCGTATCTCCGCTGGTTTGTAAATGCCGGAGAATCAATTCCCGCCGGTGTGTCCAACATTGTTGCCATGGGGGCTGCGCAACGGGATGTTTTCCCCAGCGGGCATACAATGATGGCGCTCGTTCTAATGTATCTCGGCGGAAAGTACAGGGTGAAAACACGGTACTTCCTCTACATCGCCGGAACGCTGCTCATTATAGCAACCGTGTATCAGCGATATCATTATGTTGTTGATTTGATTGCAGGCGGAATCTTTGCCGTGTTTTGCATTCTGACAACCACAAAGCTGTATAACTTTTTGAAGATGAAATTTCAAACGATGGAAACGCGGTTTCCCCTGAAGCAGGGAAACTCCGGGCACGAACCCATAAGCACATAACCGCCATGGCCATTCAAGCAACGATAGCAAATATTTTCATCGATCTGATTCCCGATATGTGTTTCGTGGTGTCGGGAGATCGGATGGTGCTTGCCTACAACAAGAGCGCCCGCGAACTCCTTCAATTGCCGGACCTGTCCACGAACGTCAACTTTTACGATTTGCTCACGGACGATTCGCCGAAACCCCTGTTGGCTGTTCTTCGCACAAAAGAAGAATCAGCGGAAGCAGAAGTGATGTTCAAAGGGCCGGAGGGAAAAATAATCGATGCCATGCTCTCGATAAAAAAAATCTCAGGCCCGGAAATAGATTTTCTGTATGTTATTGCACGCGATGTTTCAGAAGCGAAGAAGAAAGAACTCGATTTGCTTCGCTTCTCCAACGTTGTTCATTACACTGTCAACCCGATTCAAATTACGGACGCACGGGGAAGAATGGTGTATGTAAACCCGGCGTTTGAGAGATCCACCGGCTACACAAAGGAAGAGCTTATCGGGCGTAACCCTAGTATTGTTTCGAGCGGGAAGTACAGCAAGGAATTTTGGGCGAAGGCGTGGGCTGTCATCAGCGCGGGAAAAGTCTGGCAAGGCGAGATCGAGAACAAGCGCAAGAATGGCACATCGCTGTTTACGCAGGTCCTCATCTCGCCCATCGTGGATACGGACGGAACAGTGGTCGGGTATCTCGGCTCGCACCGCGACATTACAGAACAAAAACAGCTTGAACAGCAACTGATGCATTCACAAAAGATGGAAAGCATGGGGACGCTCGCTGCCGGCATAGCACACGAAGTCGGCAACCCTCTCACGTCAATTTCCTCCATCGTGCAAGTTCTTCAGCGTACCGTCAACGATGACTACGCGAAAGAAAAATTGGGCCTCGTTCAATCCCAGGTGCACCGCATTACAAAAATCATTCGCGACCTGGTGGATTTTTCGCGACCATCGAACTACAAGCTTCAGCCCACGAACATCGTGAACAATATGAAGGAGGCGGTGGAGATCGTAAGAATGTCGCGGAAGGCGAGCAAGGTGAAGTTTTCTGTTGATGTAAAGGATGTTGTTCCACTTCTTTCACTCGTTCCCGATCAGATTTCCCAGGTGTTCATCAACATTCTTCTGAACGGTGTCGATGCGATGGATGGAAAGCAGGGTACCATCAATGTGGTGGTAGACCGTGAAGGCGATTCGGTGCGCGTGAGCATTACCGATACCGGTTCCGGCATTGCCGAAGAAGACATGACGAAGATCGGAGAACCGTTCTTTACAACAAAACCAGTCGGACAAGGAACCGGTCTGGGATTGTGGGTGAGTCACGGCATCATAAAAAGTTTCCGCGGCGATCTTCGTTTGCGCAGCGTCCGCGGCGAAGGCACTACGTTTTCAATTGTTCTACCCTTGAATGGAAAGGAATGACATGGCAGAATCTATTCTTGTTGTCGACGATGAAGAAATTATCCGCGATTCGCTTTCGTTCGTGCTGAAGAAGGAAGGCTACCGCGTACAGCAAGCGGAGAATGGCCGCGCTGCGCTAGAGGCGTTCAAGGAAGGCTCGTTCGATCTCGTCATCACCGACCTGGAGATGCCCGAGATGAAAGGTATTGCATTGCTCGAACAGATTACGTCGATCAGTCCGGAAACGCTGGTCGTTATCATAACGGCATACGGGTCGATTGAGACTGCTGTCGCGGCTCTACGCAAAGGTGCTGTGGATTATATCCTCAAGCCGGTCGAATTTGATGAGATGCTTGTGAAAGTGAGGCGGCTTCTCATGCAGCGCCGCCTTCAAATAGAAAACAAATTGCTGCGCAGTGAACTTCACAAAGAGTACGACTTCGCCAACATCATCGGCAAGAGTCCGGCGATGCACAAGGTCTTTGACACAATCAAAAAAGTTGCGCAGACCGATGGAACGGTGCTCGTCACGGGAAAGAGTGGCACGGGCAAAGAACTTATCGCACGCGCTATTCACTACAACAGCAAACGAAGAGACCGGCCGTTTGTGACAGTGAACTGCGGCGCTATTGTTGAAACCCTCTTCGAAAGCGAACTGTTCGGCCACAAGAAAGGCTCCTTCACCGGAGCGTCGATGGACCGCATCGGGTTCTTCAAGACGGCGGACAGCGGGACGATTTTTTTGGATGAAGTAAGCGAGATTCCGTTCCACCTCCAGGTAAAACTTTTGCGTGCTATTGAATTGAAAGAGATAACTGCTGTTGGTACATCGCATCCGTTCTCCGTTGATGTGCGCATCATCGCCTCGACGAACCGCAACCTGGAGGCATTTGTCCAGGAAGGCAAGTATCGCGAAGACCTTTTCTACCGCCTGAATGTTGTGGGGATTGAACTTCCTCCGCTCTGCGAACGCGTCGAAGACATTCCGCTTCTCGTGCAGCATTTCGTTGCCAGGTATGCAAAACAAATGAGTAAATCGGTGAAAGGTGTAGATGCCGAAGCGATGAAAATCCTTCTCGCCCACTCGTGGAAGGGTGAAGTACGCGAACTCGAGAACATCATTGAGCGTGGCGTCATCTTTTCGGACGAAGAGTTTATAACAAGCAAAGAATTGCCTCAACTCGCAGAGCAACAACACGACGTCTACTCGTTCGGCGGAGCCAAACCGCTGAAGGAATCTGTTGCAGATTTCGAACGTCAATACATTTCACACATGCTGCGCATCAATCCCGACAGAGAGGAGTTGGCGAAGGTGTTGGACATCAGCCTTTCCAGCCTCTACAGAAAGATCAAAGAGTTGAATATTCCTTCTCAGGCTTGAGAATTATTGTAGCTTCTTTCTTACAAATCGGAACAATCCAAGTTTAGGCTCCTTCTCGCCAAAAATCTATTTTTGGAATTGTAGCCCCAGCGCTCGTACGCCAAGCATTTAACGCGTGGCCCCCTTCCCGCCGTCTGGCACATTACTTGAAAATGTACCACCAGCATTGATTCTAAATACGCGGGTAAACGTCATGATTTATCTTAAAAAAATTCTTATTACCACGGATTTGTCAGAGCATTCTTTTGCAGGGTTCGAACACGGGCTCTCGTTCGGGCTTTTGTACGGAGCGAAGGTATATGTCCTGTACGTTGTTGCGCGCACTGCCCCCATGCTGGTGCTTCATGGTGTTGAGGGGGATATAGAGTTGCAGTCTGCCCAGAATGTAGAAGCAGGAGTAAAGAAACTCAACAGTTTTATTTCCGAACATTTAGGAACGGATAGAAAAGTTATTCCCGTTGTACGAAGCGGTATTGCCGAAGAAGAGATTATCCGGTTTGCTGAAGAAGAACATGTGGACCTGATTGTTCTTGCGACGCACGGATGGACGGGGATGAGGCACATCTTCATGGGAAGCGTTGCCGGGAAACTGGTGAGACATTCAACAATACCCGTGCTGACAGTAAAACCGGCGCCGATGCAGGATGAAATCGTCCGCGATGAGGATGTGGAAAAGGAATTGCATCTCCGATGAAAACTTCCCGGAAAGACAATTGCCGTGACGCTTGAACTGCAAAAGAAAGACCTGAACGCCCTCCAGCCGTCAGGCCTGAAGTTGACAACCGTTGACGAGAAGAAAAAGACAATTCTCATCTATAGTCCGGATCTGAATTTCTGTTTCAGCCTCTCCATGCTGTTTCAGAACAAGTTCAATGTTATCACCACCACGAACCCTTCGACGCTTGAATCGTTCGTTATGCATTACTCCGCGAATCTTTTGATCGTTGATGCCTCCCCATCAGCTAAGATGCGCGAACAACTGCACGCGTTGAAGGAACTGAACCATGAACTGCCGATCATTATGCTGTATGTGTATAGTCCCAAGGAGGCTCTTCTTGATCAAGATGTCCGTAAAGAAGTAGACTCTGTATTTTACAAGCCATTTGACCTCTCGGCAGTTTCCACACGCATCAACGGCCTTCTTTCTGTGTAGAAGGTTGCAGTTCTCCGCGGATACTTTCCCTGAAAGATTCCCGCAAATAGAAATTTCTCTCATTCTTTGGAAAAATCCGCGGTCGGATTGCATGAATGTGGCAATTTTATACAATTACGCTTGGCATGTCAATTGGACTCAGTACGGTGTTAGTTAGATGGAATCAAACTGAAATGGAAGCTATAAACATATTCAATGTCCCGATCAGGAAACGGATTTTCCTGCACCTCCTTTTCCCTCTGTGGGTTCTGCTCCTCCGGCCTCCCATTGTGCCTGCCCAGGAAAACCCTGTCTGCCTTACATGCCATGCAGAAAACTCCCTGACAAAGGAAGATCACGGGCGCGTTCGGTCGTTGTTTGTGGATGGGAAGGGATTCCAGAAATCTGCGCACGGCGAATTGGAGTGCGTTTCATGCCACGAGGGATTTCGAGCCGATGTACTTCCCCATGCGCGCAAAATAAAGCGTGTTGACTGTACTTCGTGCCACGCGGAACAACAGTTCGTGAACTACAAACAAAGCGTTCACGGAAAAGCGAAGGCGGGAAAGGTCGCCGGTTCATGCAGCGACTGCCATACAACACATGCCATTCAGAAAATCTCGGACAAGCAATCAAGTGAGAGAAAGGAATTTGCCGCGCAGATTTGCGAGCAATGTCATGCCGATGTGAAGACGAAGTACATGGCATCGAATCACGGTATTGCCCTTGCTGCGGGCGTGAAGGGCGCCCCGACGTGCATTGATTGCCACGGCGAGCACGAAGTTGCATCGCCCATGTCTGAAGGAGCGCTAACGAGCAGAAAAAGAGAAGCAGAGATGTGCCTCAGTTGCCATCAAGACAAAGAGGAAGTGCGCGCGCGTGTCGGTCCATCGGCTGGTTTCATTGCAAGTTATGAGAATAGCGTTCACGCAAAGGCAGTGATGGAAGGGAATGAAGCTGCAGCTACATGCAGCGATTGTCACGGAAGCCACGAAATGAAGAAGGGCTCGAATGCGGAATCAAAAGTATCAAAACAGCATATCGCGGCAACATGCGGCCAGTGCCACGGCGATGTGAAAGAGCAATATGAAGGAAGCATTCACGGCAAGGCGCTTGCTTCGGGTATCATCGCGTCGGCAACGTGCACGGATTGTCATGGCGAGCATAATATTCTTTCGCACAGCGACCCGCGTTCACCGGTCGCCCCGAAAAATGTTTCCGCACAGGTGTGCTCGCCATGCCATGCGTCGGTGAAGTTGACGCAAAAGTTCGGGCTTGCAAGTGATCGCTTCACGAGTTTTGCGGACAGCTATCACGGCCTTGCAAGCAAAGCCGGCTCCATCGAAGTGGCGAACTGTGCAAGCTGCCACGGTGTGCACGACATCAAACCCTCATCAGATTCCACGTCGAGAATTGCGCCAAAGAATCTTGTGCAAACGTGTGGCACGTGCCATCCGGGTGCGAATGTGAACTTTGCCAAAGGGAAAGTGCACATCATTGCCACGTCCGGGGAGGACAGAATTCTGTACTATATTTCAACCGGATATATTGCACTCATCATTCTCACCATCGGTGGAATGGTGTTTCATAATATTCTCGATTTCATCAAGAAATCGAAGCGGCAGTTAATGTATCGTCGGGGATTGTTACCACGCAAGCATCACTCGCCGAAGATGTACCTCCGCATGTCGCTTGATGAACGTCTTCAGCACGGGACATTGTTGGTGAGCTTCACGGTATTAGTGATAACCGGTTTTGCGTTGCGGTTTCCGGATGCGTGGTGGGTCGAGACGATCCGAAGCATCAGCCCGGCAATGTTTGAGCTGCGGAGTTGGTCGCATCGCATTGCAGGCGTCATCATGGTCCTCGCCAGCCTCTATCATGTATATTACCTCTTTTTTGTTCCGCGTGGAAAACAACTTCTTCGCGATATGCTGCCAGTGCGAGAAGACATTTCACAGGTTGTGGGAGTTTTTAAATATTATTTCGGCTACTCTTCTGAGAAGCCACAGTTCAGACGCTTTAGTTACATTGAGAAAGTGGAGTATTGGGCGCTGATTTGGGGAACGATTGTAATGGCGGTGACGGGCTTCATTCTCTGGTTCGATAACACGTTCATGGGGCTGCTCACCAAATTGGGTTGGGATATTGCTCGAACGGTTCACTACTACGAAGCATGGCTTGCCACACTCGCCATCGTTGTCTGGCATTTTTATTTCGTGATCTTCAACCCCGATACCTATCCGCTCAACCTTGCATTCTGGAAAGGGACATTGACGGAGGAAGAAATGGAAGAAGAGCATCCGCTTGAGTTGGAAGAAATAAACCGACGCGAGTTGCTGGAGAAATCTTCCGAAGAAGAGTTGAAGTCCTGAGCGTTTTTCAGCGAAGGATTATCAAAGTTTGTCGAGTTCAGTATGGTTTGCAAAGAGGTTTTTGAATTCTGATGTTACACAAAACACCAAATCATTTTTGTAGGGATGTGCGCTTGCGCCGTCCCGCGTTGCCTTACCGCAAGCGAAGCGGAGTTATTGCTCGGTTTTGGACATGGCGGAGCCATGTCCCTACGATTTTCTTCATTTGGTTTGTTGGGGCGATGGCGTCTCAGACGTTCGCACAGGAGAACAGCGATTGCCTGATATGTCACAGCGATAAGTCGGCAACAGGCAAACGCAACGGCAGAACTATTTCCATCTATATCAACGAAAAGAAGTTTACCGGGTCGATCCATACTTCCTTGCAATGTGTGGGATGCCATACCGACGTTGCCGGCAAAGATTTTCCTCACGACGAACAGTTGGCGAAAGTGGAATGCGGAACCTGTCATACAACTGAACAAGAGCTTCATGCAAAGTCGCTGCACGGCAAAGCAATCAACCGCGGTGACGCGTTGGCACCGCGGTGCAAGGATTGTCACGGCACCCACGATATATATTCTGCGAAAGACTCCCGCTCCCAAGTCGCTGCGCTGAAAGTCCCATTCCTCTGTGCTAAATGCCATCAAGAGGGAACGAAAGTGATGCAGCAACGGAACATCCATCAAGACCACATCCTCGAAAATTTCTCCGAGAGCATTCACGGCGAAGCATTGTTCAAGAAGGGGTTGATTGTTGCACCGAACTGCGCTTCATGCCATACGGCGCACTCGATTCTTCCTCATACCGATCCCGCATCATCCATCGCTCGAAAAAATATCTCGGCCACATGCGCCAAATGTCACGCACAAATCGAGGCGGTACACCGAAAAATAATCAAGGGTGAATTGTGGGAGAAGCAAGCGCACACGTTGCCTGCATGTGTTGATTGCCACCAGCCGCACAAAGTGCGGAAGGTATTTTACGATCAAGGGATGGCGGACTCGGATTGCATGCGCTGTCATAACAACGAAGCGTTGAAGTCGGGCAAAGATGGTCGCTCACTCTTTGTTCGCATGGATGAAAAGATTCAGTCGCGTCATGCGAAGACGGCATGCAGCCAATGTCATTCCGAAGTGAACGCCTCGCATGTGCGACCGTGCGAGACGATTACGAAGAAGGTGGATTGTGCCTCATGCCATGCCGAAGTTGGACAGCAATATGTGAAGAGTACGCACGGGCAGTTGATTGCAAAGAACGACCCGAATGGACCGACGTGTAAAGAATGCCACGGAACGCATGGAGTGAAGGGGAAGCTCCAGCCGGAATCGCCGACGTTTGCAACCAATATTCCCAAGCTCTGCGCACGTTGCCATCGCGAAGGAGAGAAGGCTGCCGTTCGTTACTCCGGAAGCCAGCACGACATCATCGCGCATTACACGGAAAGCATTCACGGCAAAGGTTTGATGAAGAGTGGACTCACGGTGACGGCAACGTGCACAAGCTGTCACACTGCGCATAGCATGTTGCCGAAGACTGATTCGTTGTCGAGTGTGAATCCAAAAAACGTTCCGGCGACATGCGGGCGTTGCCATCATGGAATTGAAGAACAGTTTGAGCAGAGCATCCACCATGTAAAGGTCGGGAAGACCGACAAGCCACTGCCCGTCTGCAACGACTGCCACAGCGCGCACACAATCCGCCGCGCAGATGAGCAAGGCTTCAAGCTGGACATTATGACCAAGTGCGGACGCTGCCACGAAGACATTGCAAAGACGTACTTCGATACGTATCACGGCAAAGTCTCGCAACTCGGTTACACTAAAACGGCAAAGTGTTATGATTGCCATGGCGCGCACGATATTCTTGCCGTTGCCGACCCGAAATCTCATTTGAGTCGCGAGAATGTTGTTGCAACATGTCAGAAATGCCACGAAGGCGCAACCAGAAAATTTGCAGGCTACTTAACGCACGCGACGCACCACGACCCGCAGAAGTACCCATTCTTGTTCTGGACGTTTTGGGGAATGACCGGCTTGCTGGTTGGAACATTTGTCCTTGGTGGCGTGCACACAATTCTCTGGCTACCGCGTGCGCTGCAAATGAGAAGAGAATTGAAAAAAGAGTCTGAACGAAAAGACAATCCTAATGCAAACGACAATCAAAAATGAAATGGCAATAGAGGAAGAAAAGAAATCGCCTGTCGACGTCGCACCGCCGGTGGTTCAGAATTCATCCCGCAGTCATTCCGCGATGAGTGAACGATTGGATGAAGTGGGCGAAAAACAATTCCTCCGCTTCTCGCGTCTCAACCGGACACTGCATGTCATCATGATTGTGAGTTTTATGAGTCTGGCGCTCACGGGCATGACGCTGAAGTTCTCGTACACAGGCTGGGCATCGTTCCTCTCGCATTTGTTTGGCGGCTACGAGTCGGCGGGGTTCATTCACCGCTTTGCTGCCGTGTTGATGGTGGGAATCTTCATCACACACATTACGGATTTGGCGCGGCAGAAAAAGAAGGAATTTGGTTCGTGGAAAGCCCTGCTGCTGGGCCCGGACTCCATGCTCTTCAACAAAAAGGATTTTCAGGATTTCATCGGCAACGTGAAATGGTTCTTACACAAGGGACCGCGCCCGAAGTACGGACGCTGGACGTATTGGGAGAAGTTCGATTACTTTGCTGTGTTCTGGGGAATCTTTGTCATCGGCTCCACAGGTTTTATGCTTTGGTTTCCGGAATTCTTTACGCGTTTTATACCGGGAGAGTTCCTCAACATTGCCTCCATTATCCACAGCGATGAAGCCCTACTTGCAGTCGGGTTCATTTTTACGGTGCACTTCTTCAACACGCATCTCCGTCCCGAAAAGTTTCCGATGGACATCGTTGTCTTCACAGGACGCATGGAGTTGGAAGAGTTCAAGCTCGACAAACCGGCGGAGTACGAAGCGCTTGTGAAGAGCGGCGAATTGGAAAAATATCTTGTTGAGCCATATCCGCCCATAGTGATCAGAGCTGTACGCGTTTTTGGCTGGACCGCGCTGACAATCGGTTTCAGTATAGTTATTTGGATTATTTATGCAATGATGTTTGCTTATAGGTAAATCGACACGTAAATTCTTGTTAGTTTGTCTGCTCGATGCACTTTCAAGAGAATCTATGAAACGTATTTTTCCAACTTCGTTCTACAATACCCTTACGCTCATCGGCACATTCGTCGCCGGAGTGAGCCTCGGCATTTTCTTCTTTCTGTTCCTTTTGGAAGCGACTGCCGAACATCCCAACCCGTATATCGGCATCATGGCTTTCGTGATCCTGCCTGTATTCCTTGTATTGGGCGCGCTTTTGATGGTTGTCGGGGTAATCCGGGAACATCGGCGGGAGCGACTCGGCAAGCCTCATGGTCTGCACCTGCCGAAGATTGATCTGAACAACCCGCATCATCGGACGGCGTTGACGTTGGTCGCGTTCGGTGCAATCGCGCTGCTCGGGTTCATTACGTTCAGCAGTTTCAAAGGATATGAGTACACCGAGTCTGATCAATTCTGCGGCGAAACTTGCCACACGGTGATGGAACCGGAATATACGGCGTACCAGTTCTCTCCCCACGCCCGCGTCGGATGCGTGCAATGCCACATCGGGTCGGGAGCGAGTTACTTTGTCAAGTCAAAGCTCTCCGGCAGTTATCAGGTGTACGCGGCAATATTCAACAAGTTTCCCAGACCGATTCCCACGCCCATCAATAATCTTCGTCCGGCGCAGCAAACATGCGAGCAATGCCACTGGCCGAAACAGTTTTTCAGCGAGAAGTTGCGCTCCAATTCGTACTACATCTCAGATGAAAAAAATACAAAGTGGACGCTCGATTTGTTGATGAAGGTAGGTGGTGGAAATATTGAAGCCGGCCCGACGTCCGGCATCCACTGGCATATGAACCTCGCCAATGAAGTAACGTATGCTGCAGCGGACTCACAACGACAATCCATTCCATGGGTACAAATCAAAGGGCCGGATGGCAAGATAGAAGTGTATCGCAGCACGGAGAATCCGGTCAGTGATGACGATCTGAAAAAAATGGAAACGCGGCGGATGGATTGCATCGATTGCCATAATCGTCCCACACACATCTATCATCCGGGGGCGCGATCAGTCAATCACGTAATGGCGTTGGGATGGATCGACCCGAAATTGCCGAACGTGAAAAGCACCGCAGTCAATGCTCTCGAGGGTTCGTACGCCACAAAACAAGCTGCGCAGGACAGTCTCAAGCTGTTCATCGAGGAGTACTATCAAACCAATTATCCCGAAATTATGCGGACGAAGAAAGCAGAAATCGATCGGACAGTCGCGGAGGTGCGGAAGATTTACAGTCGCAGCTATTTCCCCGAGATGCGGGTGAGCTGGAAAAAGTACCCCGATAATCTCGGACATATGTATTATCCCGGCTGCTTCCGGTGTCACGACGGGAAACATGTTTCGGAGAGCGGCAAAACCCTGTCGCGGGATTGCAATACGTGCCATACAATTCTCTCCCAGCGGTTCGAGCAGGATTCTTTGCGCCTATCGCTCGGCGGCGTCGAATATAAACACCCTGTCGACATTGGCGACGCGTGGAAGGATACGAATTGCAGCGATTGTCATAACCAACAATGAAAGATCCGGCAATATGATTAATGACGGACGCGATCGATTCGAGAACGGCAAGCGCGATTTCCTGAAATACGTGCTGGGCGGAAGCCTCATCGCATGGGCAGGATCCATTCTGTACCCTCTGTTCGCGTACCTTAAACCGCCGAAGCAGGCGGAAGTTGAAGTGAGCAGCGTTAAGGTCGGCAAGCTGTCGCAGATTGACAAAGACAGCGGCACCATTGTTCGGTTCGGCAACAAGCCAGTCATTCTCGTCCGGACCGCAACCGGTGATCTCCGCGCATTCTCCGCGACCTGTACGCATCTTGATTGCACTGTTCAATACCGTAAGGACTTTGGCGCGATCTGGTGCGCGTGTCATAACGGACGGTACGACCTGAATGGCCGCAACATTGCCGGTCCGCCTCCGCGCCCTCTCGATGAATATCGTGTCATCGTTCAGGGCGAAGAAGTTCTTATCTCTAAAAAATCATGAAAACATATCTAACAAGATGTTATGAATGGATTGACGAACGTGTGCAACTCGACAGTCTCGTCACCTTTATGGGCAAAAAATATGTGCCCGTCCATCGCAATTCCGTCTGGTACTACTTCGGTGGTGTCACGCTGTTTCTATTCATCGTCCAGGTCGTGACGGGAATTCTTCTGCTGCTGTATTACAAGAGCGGCGAGGAACTCGCGTTCGAGAGCATCCAATTCATCATGTCGAAAGTCCAGTTCGGCTGGCTGATCCGCTCCATTCATAGCTGGGCAGCGAATCTCTTTATTCTCGCCGCGGTGATTCACATGTTCAGCGTCTACTTCGAAAAGTCATATCGCAAGCCGCGGGAAGTAACATGGCTTACGGGTATGCTGATGTTGTTTCTCGGGTTAGGTTTCGGCTTCAGCGGATATCTCCTTCCGTGGAATGAGCTTGCGTTCTTCGCGACAAAAGTCGGAACCGATATTGCCGGCGTTGTTCCGGTGGTTGGCAAACCGATCATGATATTTTTGCGCGGCGGAGAAGATGTTACAGGCGCAACGTTATCGCGGTTCTTCGGTTTTCACGTCGCAGTATTTCCGGGAATATTTACGCTCCTGCTCGGCATTCACTTGATTCTCGTGCAACGTCAGGGGATGAGTGAACCGATGCACGCTGAACGCGACCCGGGGAAGCCGCACAAGACGATGCCGTTTTTCCCGAACTTCCTCCTAAGAGATCTATTGCTGTGGCTGATCGTGTTGAATATTATAGCGATCCTTGCCGTGTTCTTTCCGTGGGAGTTGGGAAAGAAAGCGGACGCGTTTGCTTCCGCGCCGGCGGGCATTTTGCCCGAATGGTATTTCCTGTTCATGTTCCAGACGTTGAAGTTCCTTCCGGCGAAGATGCTCTTTATCGACGGCGAGGTGTTCGGCATTATTCTGTTCGGCATTGCAGGACTGCTCTGGTTGCTCGTTCCGTTCTGGGATAAAAAAAGCGCACGCGGTGAGCGGAACCGCGCCGTGAATTACATCGGAATTTTTGTCGTCGGTTATATCATTCTTTTTACTATTCTCGGGTGGACTTTATGAGGGGAACACTTTTGGTATTGTGCATGTTGTTTGTAGGGAGTCACTGGAATCATGGACGCGCAGCCGACAAGTGTTTTACATGCCACGAATCGATCAGTGATAAGGCTTCGACGCTTTTCAAACATGATATCCATTTTCAAAAAGGAATATCCTGTTCGGATTGTCATGGCGGAAATCCGAAATCCGACGACATGGAAAGAGCGATGAATAAGGCCGCGGGATTCCTCGGTGTGCCCAAAGGAGACAATATCTCGAAGACGTGCGCAACGTGCCATTCAGATTCTGCTAGGATGAAATCATATGGATCGAAACTTCCGACCGATCAATGGGAGAATCTGCAGACGAGCGTTCACGCGAAGCTTTCAATTTCCGGGAAAGAACATATCGCGCAATGCACAACCTGCCACAACGCGCACGGTATCGTTCCCGTGAACAATCCGGCATCACCGGTTTTTCCTCTGAATGTTGTAAAGACCTGCACGCAGTGTCACGCGAATGCGACGTTCATGAGAACATATAATCCCTCGTTGCCCATTGATCAGCGTGAGAAATACCGGACAAGTGTCCATGGGATGAAGAACGCAAAGGGCGATCCGAAAACTGCCGAGTGTGCAAGCTGCCATGGAAGCCACAATATCCGTTCAGCCAAAGATCTGAAGTCGACGGTGTATGCGACGAACATTCCGGCGACGTGCAGCCACTGTCACAGCGATGCGGAGTATATGAAGCCGTACAAAATTCCCACGGATCAATACAAAAAATATGCATCCAGCGTTCATGGTATTGCGCTTCTCCAAAAGCACGACGTAGGCGCGCCTGCCTGCAACAACTGTCACGGCAACCACGGAGCGATGCCTCCGGGAGTGGAATCTATTTCCAAAGTCTGCGGCACGTGTCATGCGCTAAATGCCGATTTGTTCTCAGCGAGTCCCCATAAAAAAGCGTTCGATGAGCTGCAGCTTCCGGAATGCGAGACATGCCACAGCAACCACGACATCGAACCGGCCACCAAACAACTCCTCGGGACGTCCCCGGAAGCGGTCTGTAGTCGTTGCCACAGCGAGACCGACAATCCGAAAGGATTTCAGGTGGCAGCGATCATGCGCGGGTTAAGCGACAGTCTCGATGTAACGGGCAACCGTGCCCGTGCGTTGATTGAAGAGGCGGAACAAAAAGGAATGGAAGTCGGTGAAGCGAAGTTCAAGTTGCGCGACGCTCACCAGGCAAAACTCGAATCCCGGACAACGGTCCATGCATTCAACGAATCAAAATTTCGGGACGTTATTGTCAAGGGATTAGTGACAACGTCTCTTGTAACCGGGCAGGCAAGGGAGGCCATCGACGAATACTTTTTCCGGCGCTTTGGCCTGGGAATTGCAACCCTAATCATAACAGTTGTCGCGGTGTCGTTGTACTTGTTCATCCGACGGATTGAACGTCGACAAAAAAAGAGAACCGTACCTTACAATCCACAGAACACATAAACTTTCGAGGAGGATTATCATGCGGTACCTACGTTTCGTGAACATGGCTCTCGCCTTCACAATTATGTTTGCATTTTCAATGCACGCGGAGAACAAGTATGTGGGAACAAAATTCTGTGCTGCGTGCCATAAAGGTGGCAAGGGAGGAACAGCATATACCGTCTGGGAAAAAAGTAAGCACGCACAGGCATATAAGGTCCTGCTGACTGACGAAGCAAAGAAGATCGCAAAAGAAAAAGGTCTTAAAGTTGCGCCGAACGAAGCCCCTGAATGCTTGAAATGCCACGTCACAGGTGGCGGAATGGCGAAGAACGTGGAAGCAACATTCAAGAAAGAGGATGGTATTGGCTGCGAAACCTGCCATGGGGCCGCATCCGGATATAAGATGATTCATGCCAAAGGAGATAAAGCCAAGAACAAAGAGGCAGGAATGCTGGTTCCGGGAAAGGACGAAAAGATGTGTGTGACATGCCATAACGCTGAAAGCCCGACATTCAAAGGATTCAAGTTCAACGAGATGTGGGCGAAAATCGAACACGGCAAGCCGGCGAAGAAGTGATTCGCGTAATCTTGAACCGGTGTCATGAGGGTTCTTCGTGACACCGTGTTTCAGGGTTTTGAAATCAAGCCGAAGAACTCGCTCCTGTAGTTCTCAATTCTTGGGATTCTTCGGGCAAGTTCTCCCAAAAATTGGAAATCAAAACCACATTACCTTTGTTGCGGTTAGTTTTCACCGGCCAATTGTGTGGCACAATGGTTGCATTTCTCAACAGTTGGTTCCCCACGTTAGATCAGGTAGAGATCACCATGAAAAAACTACTCTCCTTCATACTGCTTCTCATTCTCTCGCATTTTGCCGTGCGTGCTGTCTCCTACGCACAGGTTATTAACGGCCGGCTTATCGGGTCGGTGTACACGTTCGAGAAATTCGATACGGTCAACGTATCGAAGAAATTCGTCAGAGGATTTCAATCGGCGCTTCTTGATGCAACCTTTTCTGACTTCAGTATTCATACCCACTTTCAGGTTGCCGGCATGTTACAGAAGCAACTCGATGAGGTCCCCGACTATCGCTTTTATTATCTCTACGGTCAGTGGAAGAATATTTTTAACAGAGCCGATCTTTCGTTCGGGCGGCTGCCATATTTCGCAGGCGTGGGAAACGGAACGATCGACGGCGGATTGCTGACGCTGCGATTTGCAGAGAATAAATTCCGACTCACGGCATACGGTGGCCAAACTACACCGCTGGAATACGAACTCAAGGGTTGGAAGAAATTGAAGAATAATTTTACACTCGGCGGACAAATGGTTGTCACCGCGTTTGAAGGCACTCGGATCGGCGTTAGCTATGTGAATCGCCATCGCGAGAAGTCAGGATACTGGGCGAGCCGTGCGGACTCTCTCTTTAATCCGATTCAGATGTTCATAATCCCTACCCTGGCAAAGGAACAATATGTAAGCGGCGATGCTTCTGTCCGGTTTGGTTCATCGAGTGTCTACGGCCGCTATGATTACGATCTGAATTTCAAAAGAACACAGCGCACCCAGCTTGGGGTTCGTGTCGGAGTGTGCGATGAGCTCAGCATTAGCGGCGATTTCATCCACCGCGAACCGCGTGTAATGTACAATTCATTCTTCTCCGTCTTCGACCTTAAATCTGTTGACGAATATGAGCTTGGCGGCGACTACACTTTGTTTCCCGAAGTCCGGGCATTCGTTCGTGGTGCATACGTAAAATATTCCGGCGACAAAGGTTTTCGCTACACCGTTGGCATCGCGCATCAATACTTCGGCATCACATACCGGGGAAGTACAGGCTACGCTGGCGAGCTTGATAATGCCAGCGTTCAGGCGACGTATCCGTTATTTGACAATGTCTTTATCCCATCACTGGGATTCGCGTATATGACGTATCGGCTGGATAATAATGGGTCACGTGACGAGGGCATTGCCGGAACGCTTGGTGCAACTGTACGTCCCTGGCAGCAACTTTCATTCGATGTGCAGGGACAGTGGCTGCGCAACAAGATTGTTCAGAACGACGTTCGCCTTTTTGCGAAAGTGAACTTCTGGTTCACTGCAAACCTTTCCGATGATACGCCATCGGAAACTGTAAAGGAATGATTGAAAAAGGAAATTCTATGATCCGCCGATACAGCATACTTGTTGTCGCCTTGGCAATCGGATTAGTTGTCATCTTTCTTTCGAATGAATCGTCGGTGAACGCTGCGGCAGTTTCGACGCCGGTTGTTGACGGACGTGGACGGTCGATAACATTCTCCCACAAATTTCATATGTCGGAAGCGGGCGTTACTGACTGCGCTGTGTGTCATGGTGCGGCAAAGACGAGCAAGCTTTCATCCGACAATCTCACAGCGAACCATGATGCATGCATAACCTGCCATGAAGAGCAGGTGAACGACGCGACGATGACCAAATGCGGCTACTGCCACAATAATCCGCAGGATATTCAATCGGTTCCTGCCGCCAAACGTGAAATTATTTTCTCACACGAACAGCACACTTCCATCGGGAAAGTCGAGTGCGTGACATGCCA
>JBBRUI010000002.1:0-55647 GCA_038247945.1 Bacteroidota bacterium
AACATACGTGCGCGCAAATCAGTTGGATGAAGCGCTGAAAATATATGCAGAGCTCTCTGAACGCGACCCGCAAAACCTCGGATACGTCGCGGAAATGGGCGGTGTATATCTGATAATGAAAGAGTACGCCAAGGCTAACGAGAAATTTAACCGCGTGCTCGCTCCCGATTCAGTAGAGGTAGATGCCAAGCTGAGGATCGGGCAAATGTATTTCAGCCAGATGGAAAAAGATTCCACCATTGCACCGTATGCCCAATCCATCTTCGAACGCATAAAGAAAAAACACCCGAAGGATTGGCGGCCGTATTGGTTCCTGGGAGCGATCGGAGCAGTAACGCGGAACGATTCTCTTTCTCTCAACAATTTTAAGAAAGTCACCGAGCTTGCGAGCTGGAATGCCGATGGCTGGGTTTATCTCTCGTCTGTTTTTTTGGAGAAGAATGATTTCCAATCGGCTGTGAAGATTCTCGAGTCGGCGTTGAAAACATTGCCGGAGGATTCCCGGGTTAACTCAATCCTCGGCGTTGCATATAACCGTCTGGGTAGAAATGAAGATGCAATCCGTGTGTTGGAGAAAGCGCGCACGCTCGATCCGAAAGACATGAACACGATCTCGCAGCTTGGACTCATCTACGACGGAATGAAAATGTACACAGAGTCAGATTCGCTGTACGAAGAAGCGTTGCGTCTCGATCCCAACAATCATCTTGTCCTGAATAATTACGGCTACAGTTTGTCCGAACGGGGTTTGCAGTTGCAGCGTGCGCTTGAGATGTCGAAGAAAGCTGTTGAGCAGCAGCCGGACAACCAATCGTACCTCGATACCATCGGCTGGGTGTATTTCAAACTTGGAAAGTACGGTGAGGCGGAGAAGTTTATAAAGAAGGCGATTGAAAAAGGGAGTGCGAATTCTGTTCTGTTTGAGCATCTCGGCGACATTTACGAACACATGAACGATACGGAGCGGGCCCTTGAACAGTGGAACATTGCGTTGAAGCTGGACGCCGGCAATACTTCACTGAAGGAAAAAATTCAACGCTCGACCCCCCGATGACGCGTTTCCACATTTGGTGCCTTCTTGCCTGTTTCCTGAGTTCCTGTGCACCCCGCCGTACTGAAATTCTTTTGAACACACGGGAGACTCCTCCCGAAGCATTGATGAGCGCCGTTGAAGAACAGCGTTCAAAAATTGTTTCCCTCACAGGCAGCGGCGTTCTCTCGTTTGACAGTCCCGAACTTTCCGGCACCGCGTCGTTTGAATCGACGATGAAGAAACCGGACTCGCTTCTCGTTACGCTGGAAGGCCCGTTCGGTATCGACGTCGGCACTTTTTTTCTGTCGCGAGATAAATATTTGCTCTACAACAGTCTGCAGAACACCGTCACGACCGGTACTCCGGGCGGCGTGTATATTCGCTCGGTTATTCCGTTCGATCTGACGTACGAGCAGATCCTGGATGCGTTCGCCGGGGTGTTCAATCTTCCTGTGTCCGAAAAGGATTTGCGAAACTATGTAATAGAGGAAGATCAGTTTTTTCTTGTCTATGCATGCGGTTCGGATACGTGCAAGTATTGGGTCGACCCGCGCTACTTGCTGGTCTCACGTTGCCAGATCATCAACCGAAACAATGAAGTGGTAATGGAAGGGAAGGCTTCTTCTTTTACAGAACAGAATGGCATCGTGGCGGCACGACGAATGTCGCTCCGGTTTCCCCGCGACGAACGCGAGCTTTCCGTTGCATACAGCTCGTTGCAGTTGAACCCGACGGAAACAAATTTCCGATTTACAGTTCCATCCGGAGCCCGGAAGATTCTCAAACCCTGATATGAGACGAACACACTTTTACACGTTTGTCATTCTCCTCGTTGCGCTTCCGCTCGTCGCAGGGCCGGTTGACCAGGACGAACTCCGGAAACGCCAGACTGAACTCCAGAATATCCGGAAGCAAATTAAGGAGTACGAGCAGAAGATCAAGAAGCAGCAGACGAAAGAGAAGGCAACGCTTGAACTTCTGGATTCCTATGACCGCAAAGGGACGTTGGTCCGCAAGCTCATCAGCAAACTGCGGGCTCAAGAGTCGGAACTTATCGTAACAACGGACCGGACGCGCTTTGACCTGCAATCACTCGACGGACAATTGAAATATCTGAAGCATCATTACGCCAGCTATGTAAAGTCCGTGTACAAGTCCGGACGGGTTCACGACATCGAGCTCTTACTCTCCGCGCAATCCATCAATCAATTCTATATTCGTTCATATTACCTGCGTCGTTTCACTGATCAGCGCAGGCGCGATGCAGACAAGATCGATACGAAGAAAGATGAAGTCGAGCAGGTGCAGTATCAGTTGCAGACACAGCTTGCGGAAGAACGGCGTTTGATCGCGGAAAAAGGAGCTGAGGAAGACAGGCTTGCAGCGCTGGCAGCAGCGCGGAAACGAGCTTTAACCGATATCAGAAAAGATAAGACGTCGATGCAGCGCGAGATTGATCGCCAGACAAAAGCTGCCAAAGAACTCGAGAACGTCATTGCCAATTTGATTGATGTCGACCGGCTGAAGAAAGAGAAACGCGACTCGGATGTGAAGGAAGGAAAACTGCCGCAGCCTCCGCCGATGACGGGCAACTTTGCATCGAAGCGCGGCAAACTTCGCTGGCCTGTAAGTGAAGGCACCGTTGTCGCGAAGTTTGGCAACCAGGTTCACCCGCGCCTTAAAACAATCACCACAAATACCGGCATCGATATTCAGGTGAAGCCGGGGTCACCGGTCAGCAGCGTGGCAGAAGGCGAAGTCTCGACAATTCTCTGGTATCCATCGTACGGCAATCTTCTCATCATCAACCACTACAGCGGTTATCGCACAGTGTACACGCATCTTGCCGACATCTCGGTGACGGAGGGGCAGAAGTTGAAGGAAGGCGAACGCATCGGGACAAGCGGTGAAGCAATTGACGGCCCGCGTTTGCATTTTGAAGTCTGGAAAGAACGCGAGAAACAAAACCCTGAACTCTGGCTCGGCAGATGAAAAAATACATTGTCCCCATCGTTATTGCTTTTCTCTCGTTCCTCATCGCATTACTGCTCAGTTCTCCGCTGTCGCCTCTTGAAGATCAACTCACGGCGTTGAAGTATCGCGTTCGCGGCGACGAGAAGGCAGACTCCAATATCGTGCTCATCTATATCGACTCAGAAGCGATCAAAGATCTTCAGTGGCCTGTCCGTCGCAATTATTACGCGCTCATGATAAATGCCATCACTGATTTGAAAGTACGCGCCATCGGGATTGATGTGTTCTTTGAAAATCCAAATAACGAGTATCCTGAATACGATCAGCTCCTTGAACATGTTATCGCCCGCGCGAAGAATGTTGTGCTTAGCGCGTATTTTGATAAACTGATTCTTGGGGGATGGAAGCTTGCGCGCGTTGAAGGAGGTGACACCCTGTACGATGCGTTCGATTATCCGCAGGTTTCCGATGTGTTCCGTTTGGGCGACGGACTGCATCTTCCGCTGCCGGCTCTGCTTAAGAGCGCAGCAGGGGTGGGACATGTGAACGTGGAAGAAGACCGGACGCTATCGCTGTTCATCGGAAGCGATAAACTCATCGTCCCGTCATTCGGAACCGAAGTGTTGCGCGTTGCAAGCGGCGCGAAACGTGAGAACCTTCGCTACGATCACGAAACGCTTGCGTTGCGAAAAGAGGGAAAACTACTCGAGATTTCCGCGCCTGAGGGAAGAGTTGATTTGAATTTTCCCGGCCGCATTACTTCATTCACCACATATCCTTTTCTCGAAGTACTGAAATCCTACGATGCGCTGCGTGCCGGGCGTACGGCCGGGATCCAGGTTCAAAATCTGGAAAATAAAATCGTCCTGCTCGGAGTGATCGCCGAAGGAATAAGCAAGACGTGGACAACGCCGGTCGATCCGCGGTTTCCTTCGTTGGGGCTTCATGCAGTTTTTCTTGATAACGCGTTGCGTTCGGGTTTTCTCCGCACTGCGCCGGGCTGGATTATCTATTCGACCGCTCTTCTGTTTGGATTTTGCTGTGCGTGGTTTGTTCTTCTGCGAGGCTCGAAGCCGGCATGGCCCGTTCCCGTTCTTGTTTTCGTGACGATTCTGATAATTTCATTCCTCTCCTTTACCGTCTCTGCACTGCTGATACCGCTGTCTCCGTTTATTATTGTTGGATTGATAGCATCGACTTCGTCACTCTTTTATAAGCACCGCTTTTTACGTGAACAGCTCCAATCCGCACAATCTGAAAAAGAAAAAATAACGATGGAGTTGCGGGATAAGGAAGCAAAAGTCGCCATGCTGGAGCGCGAACTGATCTCGATCGAATCAAAGAAATCGGAAGACCGGACGAACGAGCTTCTGGAAGACATTCGGAAATACAAGGCTGAGATTCACGCGCTGAATGCCCGGAAGGACGACATGGAGGAAGCGCTTGTTGCCGATGCGGGCGCAATTTCCACCATGAAGAACTTCGAAGGTATAATTTACGAATCCGGCGGTCCGATGCAATCCGTTGTGGATTTCATTGCGAAGATTGCGCAAAGCGAGGCATCGGTGCTGATACTTGGCGAAAGCGGAACCGGAAAAGAGATGATCGCCCGGTCGATTCACAAGCTCAGCACCCGCGCAGAGAAAACATTTGTTGCGGTGAATTGCGGCGCGCTCTCGGAGGGTCTGCTCGAAAGCGAATTATTCGGTCACGAGAAAGGCGCGTTCACCGGCGCAGTGAAAGACAAGCTGGGACGGTTTGAACTTGCCGACAGCGGATCCATCTTTCTTGATGAGATAGGCGAGGTGAATGAAGGTTTCCAGTTAAAACTGCTGCGCGTGTTACAGGAGGGTGAATTTGAACGGGTCGGCGGCACGAAAACAATCAAAGTCAACGTGCGGGTTATTGCAGCGACCAATAAAGATCTGAAACAACTTGTGAATGAGAAGAAGTTCAGGGAGGATGTCTATTATAGATTGAATGTCCTCTCAATCAAGCTGCCGTCGTTAAGCGAACGCCCGGGAGATATTCCCTTGCTGATAAATTATTTTCTCAAACGGGAAGGCAGCGAGACAAAAGTTTCCAGAAATGTTTTGGATATGCTTCAACATTATTCATGGCGCGGAAACATCCGCGAGCTGGAAAGCGTGATTACGCGGGCTGTGTTGCTCGCCAAAGCCGACAAGCGCTCCATGATCACGATGAAGGACTTATCCGATGAAATTATCTCCGCAGCAAACAGTTCGATAGCAATCGAAGATCAGATTCTTGAATCCTTACGTGAGAAAGGATTTTCACGCAGCGCCATTTCAGAAACTGCGGCGGAATTGGGAAACCTGAACCGCGGCACCATTGCGGAATATTTGCGGGGCCAATGCCTGAAAGCGTTCGTTGAACATACGTATGATCTTGAAACGACAGTCCGTTACATCTCCCTCTCATCCGACAAGGCCGTGAACGACCGTGTCCGGAAGAAAATGATGGAATATCTCACCAACCTGGCTGAGGCCGTTGATGTCTCCAAGTCATGGGAAGAAATGAAGCCTGCGCTTCGGTCGAAGATGAAGAACCTTCCGCAAAAATATCATCCGTACCTTGAACAGGTGTCGGAGGCATACTTCCGTGGTGTCTGGAAGCCGGAGGGATAGACCTCTTCCGCCTGAAAGCCTTCGTTCCCGCACTTCTTCCGCATATTCCCGCACTTCTCCCCATCTCCACAATCAAGTAGTTTTGATAATATCCCTTGTTTCCCGCCCGATTGACTAGATCCGACGTTTAATTGCGCTTGAACTGTGACTGGCACGTGGATTGAACTATTCTTGCCAGAACTTAACTGAAAAACCGGTAACGCTGTCAAACAAAACACATAATCAACAACACAATCACACAAGGAGGAAGCCATGAAAAAATCTCTTGCAATGCTCTGGACGATCGCGGCGCTCGTGGGAACGCTGCTCGTCGGCTGTACCAAGAACACCAATGGTCCGGAAGATGAAACTGCACCGGCGGGCGTCACCGATGAACAAAGCGCAATGAAGGTCGCTGCGGAAAACGACGAGTTCGTTAAGAACGATGAGCTTTCGTTTGCCGACCAGGAAATTACAGCGACGGATTATATCTATCTCTCCGGTCGTATCGAAGCATCGATCACTCCTATTCGATGGGGGCGCTTCATCAACAGCGTTACGCGAACAGTGACAACAACCATTCAACCGGGTGATACAATTGCCATAGCACGTGTTCACAAGGCGATCAACGGGACATTAAAGATCAGAGCGATTCGCGGCATTGATACAGTTCTTGTTGAAAAGCAATTCGCAGATCAATCGGACAGGAATGTAATATTCCGACGCGTCGACCGCAGTCCACGCTACTGGAGAAACTGGATTCCGGTTGCGACCTCTCTTGTCGACGGCGGCACGGTGAATGGTCAAATCGATATCACAGCGCTGACAGTAATCTCCGGCACCGACATCATCACGGTGACAGACCCTCTGAACTTCTATCTCCGCTATCGCTGGTTAAAGGCATTGCATGGGAACAAAGATCTTTATCATCGCAACCGCGACATGATGGAATTCACCGGCGGCGGATCCATGACGGTTCGCGTAACCCTGCAGAGCTCTTCGCCTGATACAGATATCGTTGCACTGCGCCATGGTTTCAACGCGCAATATAAGAACCGCGCACGGATGTTGTTGGTCAGCCAGACTCCGAACGGCGGAGGATTCCTGAAGGTATACGAGAAAACATTCGTCGTGCAAAATCGCCCCGGACAATTCCACGCAGCAGTGGAAGCAATGACCAAAGCGACATTGTATGACGATACCGCGGCGTACAACGTGAGCTGGTGGGGAGTTCCATACCGGGTATTCTGACTCATGGGGAAGTGATGATGGGAGTCGCCTCTCGCGGGACGGGGAGGCGACTTGGTTTTTGACGGGAGTTGATATTGAAATTCGATTTGAACTAATTATCGGTGAATACTATGAAGACACGATTACTATATGCGGCGGCACTGGCACTTCTTCTTGCTGCCTGCCAAAAACCAACGGAAGTTCAGGTAACCGAAGACGCCCTGTTTGAGGTTGAGAGCATTACGGAATCGGATCCCGCGATTGAACGGCCCAGCGTAGATTCGACCGGCTTGCTTCCCCGTGAACAGGACAAGTTTGCCGGACTCATCACGGTTGCCTCTGTGAAAACGGACAATGGCGCAGGGATAGAATCGAAGTCTTTTGTGCACGCAGTTTTTGAGAACAGAAATAACTCCATTATTGCCGGCGGGTTTAAGAGGTTCTTCCTTTTTCCGCTCGGTCTCCCGAGAGTAACCATCGGGGGAAACACGGTTTTGCTTTTGGCGAGAGATGTAAGATTCGGAAACCAAGTGATCGGTTCTGAATACGTCAGGGAAATCCCATTCACCCCGGAAGCTAATTACCAGTTTGAAGCGGCGGGGAGCGACAGTGTCAGCGCGTTCTCTGTTTCGATAGCGTCTCCGGACAATATCCTTGTTCAGTCCCCGGTCGGCGGTCAACGGATTGCGCGGGAGAACGACCTACCGTTGCGTTGGAGCGGACGTGGAGAGATTTTCCTGATCGTCAGTGCACGGACAGCACAGGGCAGGCTCATCCCGATATTGAATATCAAGCCCCGCAAGAATGAAGGCCATGTTCTGCTGACAAAAAAAATCCTGAATGCACTCCCGCGCGGAAGTTACATCTTCACGTTTGGCTTGTCGAAGAAGAATGAAAATTTTATGGTGGGGAGATTTAGAGGACGAGTTCTTGTGCGGGGAGTGTCGGTCTACAATGTCCGGGTTGAGTTGATCTAACGTTCACGAGGTTTATGGCGAAACGTTGTCTTATTTTTTCCTTGATGTTTGCTATGACAATCGAGTTTACATATGCGCAGTCGTTGCTCAGTGCACGCGCCATGTCGCTCGGAGCGTACGGCGGTTTGGTGAAGGATAGCCGGAGCTTCGAAAGCAATCCCGCAGGCATCATCAACATGCGCGACTGGGAATTCGCGTCCTCGACATATTCCGGTACCCAGAACAGCGGATTCGTTTTTCAAAGTTTGACTCTCGGAAAACGTTTTCTCGGCGACGAAGCTGTGGCGGTTGCATATGCCCCCGGTGCGCTGTTGGAGTTTGCACTGCCCGCGGTGGTAATTACCAGCGATTCGGGAGTTCCGGCAACAATCCAACAAAGAATTTCGTACGAAGAGAATTTTCTTTTTGCATTCGCCCATCGTTTTTCTCCGTCTCTTTCTGTGGGAATAACGGGACGTTTCCGGCAGGATAAAGTAACAGACACGAAGTACGAATTGGTCGCGCAGGGTTCGGGATACGTTTCAAAAGTTACCCCTCGCACTGAAACTGCAAACAAGACCGCCTTCGATCTCGGTGTTTTATGGAAACCATTAGCAAACTTCACCCTCGGTTTCGTTGCGCGGAATCTTGTCGCGGCAGAAGAAAACCTTCCCGCTGATTTTCAGATGTATAATATCTCAGCGAAGAGGTCGGCTGAATTGAGCGCTAGCTTTAACATTGCCACACAATGGAGCCTTGCAGCCTCGGGAAGCACGCTCGGCTTCGGCGCTGTTGGAACAGAGATCTCCGCCGTGAATAATTTGGTAGTGCGGGCAGGTACATATATAAATAAAGATGAAACACCAAAGGTCTACGCGTTCAGTCTGGGCATTGGGTGGGCATACGAGTTTGTTGAGATCGACGCAGGGTATCTCCGGTTCTTCGGGCGCGGAAAACATTCTGCTAACAATACGGTGAGCTCCATCGATATCTCAAGAATCCATAATTTGGATCTCAACCCGTACTCGTCCGACCGGATTATGTTGTCCGTGAAAGCAATTTTTGGAAACACGCGGGAAAGTCTGGCCCGCATACAGAGCGTAGAAATGCTAAGCGGCGTTTATCCATCTTCCTACGAACTCTTTGCCTTTCGTCCTATCGGTAAAGTAAGAGTAAAGAATGTTTCGGAGAAACCTATTCAGGCGAAAGCAAGTTTTTTTGTCGACAAGTTTATGGATGCGCCAACCGAATCGCCCGCTGTATATTTAATGCCGGGCGAGGAAGCGGAGATTCCCTTTAGCGCAGTACTGAACAATCAGGTCAGATCGGTGTCGAGCCTGACAGTCCGGGAAGGCAATGTCTTCGTAAGTGCCAGCCCAACGGACGAGCCTGATGATCGCTTTCAAGTAAAAATGCTGATTCATGGACGTAACGATTGGGACGGAGATGTTCATTCGCTCAGGCATTTCGTTACCCCGGACGATCCTGAAGTTCTCCGGTACACACGTGACATACTTTTGCGGACGAGAGATTCACTTGCCGGAGTTCCGCGCGAGCTTGAGCAATTAGCGAAAGCCAAGTTGTTGTTCAACGCGTTCGCAGGAAAGCTGGTTTATGTGGGCGACCCGAAACAAAGCAGTGATTATGTTCAATACCCGACTGAAACCCTCGCAATGCAAAGCGGGGATTGCGATGACATGGCTGCATGTTTCGTTTCGCTGTTAAGCAGTGTGGGTATCTCAACTGCATTTGTAGACGTCGTTCCGCCCCAACATCCGGAGCGAAGCCATATCTACCTCATGTTTGATAGCGGAGTTGAACCAAAATTTGCAAACAGAATTTCAGAAAACCCGAAACGGTATGTTGTACGGAGAGATTCAAAGGGAAAAGAAACGGTCTGGCTCCCCATCGAAACGACAGTGATTACAAAAGGATTCGAGACGGCATGGGCCACCGGTGCGCAACAGTACCTTGAAGATGTTGAGATCAATCTGGGTATTGTAAAAGGGTGGGTTCGTATCATCGATATCAATTAGAGTGTATGCATCATCAGGAGGAATTATGAAAGGCATCCGGAGTTTGATTGTTTTCATCTTGTTGTTATTGGCTGCGGGCTTTGCAGTTGGAGGAGAATATATAACTTTGCAAAAAATTCAGGGCGAGGTGAGCGTTCGTCCCGGTGTTACGGAAACCTGGATCAAGGCCAGGTCCGGCGATCTGTTAAAAGCAGATGCGACTGTAAGAACCGGACAGGTAAGTTCGGCGCTTATTGTTCTTTCCCCAACGAACAAGAGAATCTCATTGCCGGCTAATGTAATAGTGGATATCTCCGACATTCGCGATTTGACGCAGGAAGAACTGATGCTGAAACTGACGATGGAAAAGGTACGTGCCTCGTCGTACGAGTGGAAGAATAAGGAAATGAACACTCCCAACACAACCATCAATCATGGCGATCCGAAGGATAAAAAAGAATCTCTGGCAGAAAGCAATACAGAACTCGGCATCCTTCAGTTGAATGGGACGAGGGTCTTGTACCAAAATGGATTTTATTCGACGAGTGCATTGAAGACATTGGAGATACTGCGGCAGTACCCCCCGTTGGCAGCTCAATACAAGAACCGCATTCTGGTGGCAGAAGCATTGGAAAAAGCGAATCTCAAAAGCGAGGCGATGAACGAATATGTGGTTATCTCCTCTCTGCCTAACATCAGGAAAGAGGAAAAAGAATTTGTGCAATCAAAAATCGCCCAATTGAAAAAGTAATGATCTTTGAATAATCACTCCGGAGGTTGTATGAAGAAAAGTTTCGTTATGATTTTATCTTTTATTTTCATGTACGGGATTGCAGAAGCACAAACCGCAACACCCGGGGTGCGCGAACGGCAAATCAACCAGCAACAACGGATCAAACAGGGTGTGCGCAGTGGTGAATTAACAAAGGGCGAAGCCCTACGAATGGAAGCGCGTCAGGCGAAAATTCAACACGATAAGAAAGTCGCAAAAGCCGACGGCATTGTTACTCCCCAAGAACGCGCAAAATTGAACCGTGAGCAAACTGCCGCCAGCAGAAAGATATACCGGCAGAAGCACGACGCTCAAAAAAGAAAATAGCACAGAGTGTCGAGGACATCGGCCTTCCTTTTGGCTGATCTGCTGGTTTTATATTTGATTTTCCCCCATTGATCTTTGATGCCGCCTGATTCTTAGTGACGGCAAACACCCGTCATATTGCCTTTCTAACCCATCTTTATTACTATAATACCAACACCAAAGGTTTTCCCTGCGGTTTTCCGTACGCCATTAATGCCATGGAGGTTTTTGTGACGAGGATTCTTACCATCTACCCTCTACTGTTTTTCATTTTCTGCTCGGTCTCGTTTGGCCAAGAACCGGGCGGGGGAATTATCTCCGACCTCGTTTTTTTCGATGATCAGATAAATGCCCCACTGACAGAATTTGCTTACTACTCAATTGGCAACTTCGGACCAACCAGTGCGCAGGTAAAAAACGGAACTGCAAGTCTCGGGGCAGATTGGTACAGTTGGGCGGGTCTCATACCGCGCACAGTGAATCGCGATACATCTGTATTCTGGGTGCAACCGAACAGTCGTTTGCAGTTTTGGACTCGAGCAACGGTCGCTGATCAACCGATTCGAATTTACATCCAACCGCAGTATCGTTCCGTAATGCTCGTCAGGGATTATTTTGTTCCGGGACCAAACGCTGATACATGGTATTTCGTTGATATTCCACTTGATTCGACTTTTCGAAATTTGCCCATGACGGGATTCGAAATGAATGGGCACGTCGCCACACACACAAGGTATATTGACGATCTGAAAATTACAAATGTCCGTCTCTATGCTGGTCCGGGGTTGCCTCAATCCGCGCCGATGCCATATATCGCCGCGTCGCAAATTGGGTATGCACCAAACATGAGAAAACAGTTCTCCTCTCCAGTAGACTTTTCATCGTTTCAAATTGTGCGAATGAGTGATTCCGGTGTCGTGTATGCCGGTGGCGCGTCGGTTAACAGAATTACCAGCGGCATCATTAATGGTACAACCGTCTGGGTGGGAGATTTCACGGGTTTTACAACTCCAGGCCGATATAAAATAGTCGCGGGCGGGAGAGAAAGTTATCCGTTTAACATTGGAACAGATATCTTTGATCAGCCCGTGCGTGCAGCGCAACGTATGCTGTATTACCAGCGCCTCTTTACTGCGATAACGATGCCGTATGCAGAAGGACCATGGGTTCATTCATCGACGGCCTGGCTTGCTCCTCAGGGAATTGAAGGAGGATGGCAGGAAGCCGGCAACTATCCTCTTCATCTTGCTATCGTCGCACAAACACTTCAACATCTCCTCTCGGCATGGGAGGACTTTCGTCCGATGAGCGACACAACAAATATTCCGGAGAGCGGAAACGGTACACCGGATATTTTAGACGAAGCCCGATGGGGCCTGCGTTCCGTTCTTACAATGCAGGATACTTCGGGAGGCTTTTGGACAACCGTCTGTCCCAACAACGGGGTCGATAGTTATCCTTACGGAACGGATCCACCACTTAATGGAACAAGACCCGAGGATCTCACACAATACATCAAAATTCTTATCGGCACGCCGGCAACCGCAAAAGCAGTCGCGGTTCTGGCATACGCCTCAGTAGTTTATCGGGAGTTTGATTTGCCCTTTGCCACTCAATGTTTTCTCGCTGCGCAGCGAGGCTGGATCTGGCTGCAAAATCATCCCGAGATAACTCCGGACAATCTGCCGTGCATTGCATACGCAACAAATGGAGATCCGAATGCGATGGCGTCACAGCGCATGTGGGCCGCTGCCGCCATGTTGTATGCAACGGGAGATCCGCAATACAATACAGCATTCGAAGCGAACTACGTAAACATCGATTGGATTCCAAGCTACAGTCAAACGCAAGCGTTTGCCGCGCGGTTGTATTTGCGATCGCCAGCAGGACTCGCTTCGCGAAAAGACATTATCCTTTCTCAAATGTCCGCTCAAGCCTCTATTGCTATTAACGGCGGTGCCGGTCATCCATTTGGAGCTGCGATTGCGTACTACTGGGGGTCGTTGAACAACGCATTACAAAGTTCCGGAAGCTATAGCTGGAAATTTTATCTGGATGATCACTCGCGAACTGCAGACCAGAACCAGGCGCTGGAAAATCTTCACTACATATTCGGAAGAAATTTACTAAACAAATGTTACGTCTCCGGACTGACGGGTGCAACAAACGGGCGTGTGGAAGGATTCCACGTCTGGCTGAAAGCTATTCACGTTACTCCGTTCAGTTATCCGGGAATTTTAGCCGGGGGACCTAGTACCGAGCCGGACCCCAATGATGTGACCTGGGTGCCGTATTTGTTTGGTTACCGCGGCGACCCGCGCTACCCGCGCGATGCAAGCACTCCGATTGATGGACGGTATACGGACAACGACAGTTGGTCGACGAACGAACATACAATTGGATGGAACGCCGTTCTTGTGTACAATTTGTATGCGGCACAAGCTGTTGCAAAGAACCAGTTCATTAGCAGCACAAATCCTTACTCACGGGCAAACGTCAAAGTGCTTCTTGGCGGAGCGTTCAATGCAGCCACCGGTTTGATGGCAACGTCGCTCAAGACAACCGGAGTGCTTGCAAGCCACTTTGCCGCGTCCGCAATCCCAGCAAATGCGGTCGATAGTATCAACATCGAAATCCGAAACTCTGCTGTTGCCGCCACAGCAGGAATCCGGATGTATCAGCCGGCTTGGCTGCTTTCTGACGGAACGATCCGCAGTTTTGCTGACACGGCGAAGGCATATGTTGAGTTTCCGACTCCTGCGGGAGATTATTACCTGGTGGTTCGTCACCGCAACCATCTTCCTATCATGTCTGCCCCCGTGCAGGCGCTTAGTCCAGCGACTCCCGGTGCGTACGATTTTACGTCAAGCCAGAATTCTGCGTTCGGCGTGAATCCGATGCAACCGGTTGGATCAAAATTCGCCCTTTATTCCGGTGATGCTAATTCTTCAGAGAATATTTCCACGACGGATGCAAATGCCGTTTTAGGACAACTCAATGTGCCCGGATATCGTCAGAACGACATAAATTTGAGCGGCATTGTTTCTTCGGCTGACGTGAATGTCGTTTTCGGAAATTTGAATAAAGCATCCCAGGTTCCGTAGCCGGTTTTGTCATAACCGTCGCTCGTCATGCCGGGGATCGTACTCCCCGGCAGAATTTTTCCTGCTTCTAACTCTCACTCCCTCATGATATCCATCTCGCGCTTTCACATTATCGCAGCCTCGGTTTTTATTTTTGTAGCTACAGTAATGACATTCGTGAATTCTGTAAATGCTTCGTTCGTCAACTGGGATGACGATGTGTATGTCACTGAGAATCCTCACGTTCAATCTCTTTCATCAGAAAACATCCGTTGGGTATTCAGCCACTCGTACTATTATTCATGGTTACCGCTAACACTGTCTTCCCATTCCCTTGATGTAGCATTGTTTGGATTGAGACCCCAAGGTCATCATTTCACGAATGTTTTTCTCCACGCGGTGAATGCCGTCCTTTTCTTCCTTGTGAGTTTAATTCTGATTATCGCCGCAAAACGGGCCGGTCGAAGCGACAGGGGAAATGAACCGTTGTCCTCGTCTATTTTTGTGGGGAGTGTGATCGCAGCTCTGTTGTTTGCAATGCATCCGCTGCGTGTTGAATCTGTTGCATGGGTTTCCGGCAGAAAGGATTTGTTGTGTGCGATCTTTCTTCTTCCAAGCTTTGGATTGTATCTCCTCTGGAAGATCGGCGGCCGGAAGCGTTACCTGTTTGTATCGGTGTTGCTGTATGTGCTCGCAATTCTCTCCAAACCCATGGCAATGCCGTTTCCTCTTATTCTGATTCTGACCGACGTTTGGCTCATTCGCAGACGTGATGAATCCCGGCTTTCGCTGAGCAGTTTGTTTATCGACAAACTTCCCTTCATTCTCATTGCGGTAGCAGCGGCCGTTATTACCGTCCGGGCTGCGTCAGGGGGAAGCGGGAACGTCATTGGAGAACTCTCGATGATAGAACGATTGCTTCTGCCCGGGTACATGGTGGTTTTTTATGCGGTGAAGCTTCTTGTTCCAACCGATCTTTCTCCGATCTATCCTGAATTGAACCGAACGATCCTGTATATCTCACCCTTGGTTTTAATCGCCGGGGCATACGGTTGCATTCTTCTGCTGAAAAAGAGATATGGCGTTGTTGTTCTCGCAGTATTGAGCTACGTACTGATTCTCCTGCCGACATTTCTTGGGCTTTCCTCCGGGTTACAGCCTCTCGCTGACCGCTACACGTATCTTTCCACATTGAGTATTTTCTTCTTAGGCGGAGGAGCAGTTGAAATTCTCTGGCGGAGATCGTCTCTTTCACGCGGGAAAAAATATCAAAGAGAGATGTTTATTTTCCTGTTGTTGATCGTCTGCGCAGCAAGTTCGTACAGAACAATCCGCCACATTGCAATCTGGAGAAACTCGGTTTCCTTATGGACCCAGGCTTTGTTGTATGCACCATCGACCCGGGCAGAGTTTGAAGAGCGCAAGCCCTACATGAAGCCGGATTATGTGGACGCACATGTGAACCTTGGCGTTGCATACCTCGAAGCAAATAATCAGGACAAAGCACTCGAACAATTTGACAAGGCCTTGCGCCTCGATTCGTGTCGCGCATCTGTACATGATAACCGCGGCATTGTCTTGTATGAGAAGGGGGAAACGGAGCTTGCGATGGCGAGTTTCCGTCGCGCCATTGCGTGCGATCCGGGTTATGCAAAAGCGTACTACAACCTCGCCATTTTGCAATCAAACGCGGGAAATATTCCCGCTGCTGTTGAATCAATGCAGAAGTCTGCGCGGCTTGGATATCCGGATGCGCAATCAGCATTGAAATCCCGGGGATATGGCTGGTAAAAGTCTTTAGCATCAATGCCATCAATGGTCAGCCGGAAGTATATTAAAGCAAGACATCCCGATCACAGAGCATTCAAGCGACCGATGTATCGAGCACTCAGTGTCGAAGAGCGATAGCTTCGATTCATCCATTGTGCCGATGCAAAAAGCGGCGCGATTGGGATTGGCTGAAGCACAAACTGTTCTGCGGCAACGCGAACAATCGCGGTAATTCTCACTTACGATAGGCTACGTTAATGCATTTGATAGTCAGTTGTGGAGTTCTCTTGAGCATCGTCTCCGTTGCGGCTGCTCAGACATCTGTGGATAGGAACATTTCGAACACCGCTGGGTTCGATGCTGAGCCATCGCTTGGAATCAATCCATTGAACTCCAACAATATTGTTGCGGCATGGATGTCAACCTTCAATTTGAAGGTCGGAATAAAGACGCGTCATTCAACAGATGGCGGTGCAACCTGGGGCACGATTCAACAAGTCGGGCACCTTGTCACGTCATATCAATCTGCCGATCCATCACTGACCTTCAACAAGAACGGCGACGCTTTTCTGTCCTATGTGGACTACAAGACGACGTTCGACTCCGGCGCAGTGTGTATCCGCAAATCTACTAACGGCGGTGCGACGTGGGGCGCGCCCATTGTTGTGCGTGATATTCACGAAACATCCAACATGGCAATCGACCGTCCCTGGATCGCCATTGATCGTTCCGCCACAGCAACAAGCGGAACAATTTATGTCACGACGAAGCCGGCAAAAGAGAATATCAATCGGGCACATACATACATGAAGCGTTCGACGAATGACGGCGTGACATGGAGCGCCGATATTCTTGTCGACGATTCGACATCATTTCCTTCCGTCAACGGTTCGATGGGCGTTGTTGGCGTCGGACCGTCGGGGCGATTATTCGTTGCGTACACGTCACCGCAAGGAGTAGTCAACCGGCTCATTCTCGCGTCGTCCACAAACGGTGGACAAACATTCCAGCGAACAGTCATACAGAACTCGTTCAGCAGTCTTGATACGAATTACCAGAACGGATACACACTCGCGGTCAATCCCTCCGTTGATGGAAACATTGTAGTAGCGTCAACGGATGTCCGTTTCGGCGATCCCGACATTCTGCTTTCATACTCGACCACCTTCGGAACGCAATGGTCTTCACCGCGCAGGATCAATGACGATGTGCAAAGTAATGGAGTCGGGCAAGATATGGTGTGGGCAGATTTTTCTGCGAACGGCACGCTTGGCATTGCATGGCGCGATCGACGATTGAACGGTCCGACGGCAACAGTGCCATTCGATGTGTACACAACGATCTCAACGGACGGCGGAGCGACCACGCGCCCGAACAAAAAAATCAGTTCAGCAAGTTCGACGTTTTCGTCGCTCACCAGCGGCAACGATTTCCTCGGCATCGCACTCGATAACCAACGACTTCATGTGGCGTGGGGAGATTGGCGGAACTCCAATTGGGAAATCTATTTCAATACAGAGTTATTCTCGACCTATACGTTTGTGCAAGAGTCCGGCACTGTCCCAGGCGCATTTGGTCTTGAACAGAATTTCCCGAACCCGTTTAATCCGTCAACAACGATCGTGTTTCGGTTGCCGATGCAGACCCGAGTACGGTTGATCGTCTCGAATATTTTGGGAAAAGAGGTCGCGGCACTTGTCAATGAAACGCTTCCTGCTGGGATACATTCGGTACGGTTCGATGGCATCAATCATCCGAGCGGAGTATATTATTGCACGCTTGCAGCCGACGGCTTTACTCAGGCGAGAATGATGGTACTCATCAGGTAACGACGATGCGATAGTTCCACGATTACTGCTTCGCGACACACACTTCCGGTTTGAAAAATCATTCTGCATACTTGATTTGGATCGTGTCGTTCGGCGGGACAAACAGACGGCAGAAAAACATTCCCCGTTTCGCGACAATCATTGCCAACCATCAGCAATTCCGATTGCATAACGAACCGGCTCGCGATGTGCGTAACAGATGTAGAGTTTGTTTTCGAATCTTGCTCAAGGAGCGATGCGATGAAGGGCAATGCTGCCTTTTCTGTTTTTGTGATTCTCTTTCTTTTTCTCCCCCCAGTTCTGATTGCACAATGGCAGCAAACAAACGGTCCGGGCGGAAGGCAGGTGAATGCAATCGTGTACGATGGAACGCGTTTTCTTGCGGGAACTGCGGGCGGAGTTTTTCTTTTCGGAACCGATAGTGCATGGCAGCCGCGCAACGCAGGACTTACGAACACCTTCGTGAATGCGCTGATCGTAAAAGATTCTCTCCGCTTCGCCGGAACGAACGGAGGCGTTTTTGTTTATACAGATATCGGGGCGAATTGGGCGTCCGTAAATAACGGACTGGGCACTCTCGACGTACGGGCATTTGCTCGAATCGGCACATCGTTGTTTGCCGGAACGCTGGATGGCGTATATCGCACTACAAACAACGGTGGAAACTGGGTAGCTGCAGATTCGGGACTTGTCTTTCCGAAAATCCAATGTCTGGCAACCAGCGGCACAACATTGTTTGTCGGCACTGCGGGAAGCGGCGTCTATCGCTCGACAAATCTCGGCGTAACGTGGACATCTGCAACGAATGGAATTGCAGGCGGTGATGTGACCTCTCTTAGCGTCATTGGTACAACATTGTTCGCGGGAACCGGAAACCGCGGCGTATATCGCTCTACAAATAATGGAACCAACTGGGCGCAAATAAATTCGGGGCTGACTGATACGTTGATCTTCTCTCTTGCCGTAAGTGGGACCAATTTGATTGCGGGCACGTATAGTAATTGTTTCCGTTCCTCGAACAACGGTGCCTCCTGGACTTCTATTGATGCAGGATTGCCTAATTCAAACCTTTTGGCAATTGCGTTTTCAGGGGCAGATCTGTTTGCGGGGACGCGCAACGGAGCGTTTGTTCTTCCCGGCGGAGGGACTATATGGCGCAGCGTCAATTCCGGACTTTCGAGCAGCGATGTCATCACTCTTGCGGTCCGCACCCCTACCCAAATTTTTGCCGGGGCATACGGTGAAGGAGTTTTCTATTCAACCAATACCGGCTTGGATTGGAATCAGGTGAATGGCGACAGCTTGACGAACTTGAACGCCACAAGTTTTGTGTTTAATGGAACGAACACATACGCATCAACGCGGGCCGGGATTTTTCTTTCAACGAACAACGGAGGCAATTGGTTGGCGCGCAACACCGGTCTGGCAAATACTGATATTGCCGCCTTGACTCAGGTGGGCACGATTCTTCTTGCCGGAACGAACGGTTCCGGTATCTATCGTTCCACAAACAACGGAACAAATTGGACGGCGGTAAATACCGGACTCACACCACGGTCAATGACATCGTTTGTCGTCGTGGGGACGACCGTGTATGCCGGGGCGTTGTCGGGTGGTGTGAATCGATCAACAAACAACGGAACAAACTGGGCAAGCGTCAGCACCGGTATGGTCAATAACGATGTGCTTTCCCTTGCAGCATTGGGAACAATTCTATTTGCCGGAACAGGCGCGGGCGTGTATCGCTCAACGAACAGTGGTGCAAATTGGATCCTCGCGAATAACGGACTTCCTTCACCCTCTAACACCTATGCGCTCGCCGTAAGCGGCTCGAATGTCTTTGCTGCGACAGACAACGGCGTATTCAGTACATTCAACAACGGCAACAGTTGGAGTCCTGTGAACTCAGGGTTAACGACTCCGCGAATTTTTTCTCTTGTTGTTGCAGGCTCATACGTGCTCGCCGGCAGTCAGGGCGGTGGGGTTTGGCGGCGCCCCTTGATCGAGGTAATTGTGGGTGTAGAAGAAAACACCGGAAACCCACCAGCAAGTTTTGTGCTCGAACAAAATTATCCGAATCCCTTCAACCCGAACACTGAGATCAAATATCAGATATCAGAAGTTAGTCATGTGATGTTGAAGGTGTTCGATGTGTTGGGACGGGAAGTTGCAACGCTGGTGAATGAAGCAAAGGCGTCCGGTGAATACGAAATTCAATTCGACGCCCGTGATGTATCCAGCGGTGTATATTTTTACAAGCTTGTCGCCGGATCCTTTGCTCAAACAAAAAAAATGGTTCTCATCCGGTAGCCCCATTGTTTGTCCCTTCATCCAATCTTCTTGAGATAAACATGAAATCAGCATTGGTTGGAATTGCAGTTCTTGCCGCGTTTGCTCTCTCGTTGAATGTTTCTGTTACTTCTCGGGAATTCAAGGAAACGCGCTCCGAATCAATGGAAGCATTGGATATGTGGACGTCCCAGCGGTCATATCCTCATCAAGACATCTCCCCGGACGCTTTCTACAAAGCATACACGCTTGCTCAATCCCAGTTACGCGAAGCAGCCGTTTCCGGCGGTGATCAGTGGCGATCAATTGGCCCGACGAATTTCTCGGGACGCATGATTTCTGTCGCCTTGAATCCTCTAAACGGTAATACGGTCTATGCGGGCGCGGCAAGCGGAGGTTTGTGGCGGTCGCGTACCGGCGGATTGGGCGGTGACTGGCAACGCGTGGCGACAGGTTTTCCTGTTCTTGGTGTGAACGCAATCGCAATTCACCCGGCGGATTCAAATACAATTTACATTGGAACCGGTGAAGTATATCGCTATCTCGGATCAACCGGTGGTATTGTCATTCGAACAACCCGCGGCAGTTACGGCATGGGAATTCTCAAGACAACAAATGGCGGCCTCACCTGGACGAAGAGCCTCGACTGGTCGTACAACCAACAACGGGGTGTGCAAGCCCTCCGCATAAATCCCCAAAATCATCGGATACTTTTTGCTGCCACCTCGGAGGGAATATTTAAATCCACCGACGCCGGAGGAACGTGGAATCGTACTTTGAATGTGTTGCTCGCTGAGGATATCGTTATTAACGCCAACGATACTACTCTCGTTCTTGCGACCTGCGGTAACTTTTCTTCGCCCGGCAGAGGAGTATATCGCTCGACGGATGGAGGCAATTCATTTAGCATCGTCGCGGGTTTGCCTGCATATTCCGGCAAGGGAATGCTCGAAGTCTACAACACGAATCCGCAAGTCGTATACGCAAGCCTTGCGGACAGCACGACAGGGAATGGCAGTCTCTGGCGAACAACAAACTTTGGCGCTAATTGGACTTTGGTGAGCAGTGAAGCGCTGTACGGAGTTCAAGGCTGGTATTCCCAATTTGTTGCAGTGCATCCCACAGACTCCACGAAAATTGTTCGCGGTGGAGTTAATATTTACAAATCAACAAACGGCGGAACATCCTCAACACAAAAATCCGGTGGATATTATGATATGCATAACTACGCGCATCATCCCGCGAACCCAAACATTCTCTATCTCGTGAGTGACGGCGGCGTGTTTCATTCGACAAATTTCGGAGATAGTTATCAGGACGCGAACACCGGGCTGCTGACATCGCAATTCTACAACGGCTTCTCGAATTCAGCGCAAGACTCCCTTATGGCCTTGGGCCAGGTGCAGGATCATTTTGGATATAAGTACACGGGATCTCTTTCATGGCCTTCCGGCGGTGTAGATGAAATCGGGTGGACGGCAATCAACCAACAAAATGATATGGTGCAGTATGCCGGCAACCGGGGAGGGGGAAGCATCTACAAGTCAACGAACCGCGGGATTTCATTTCAAAGTATCACAGGAAGTTTTTCGGGAGCTTCTTGTTGGAATACGCCTTTTGTGTTATCGCGTTCCAACCCGAGTATTCTCTACTTCGGGCGGAGTGTTGTGTTCAAAACCACGAACGCGGGAACAGCGTGGTCTGCCACGAATGGCGGCGCTCCGCTCGACGGAAATCCGCCGCTTTGTATGGCGATTGCGCCATCAAATTCAGACACGGTATTCGTTGGAACCGTTCCCGGCAATGTTCGCCCTCATCTGTATCGAACGACAAATGGCGGAACATCGTGGACTGATGTAACCGGAACGCTGCCGAACCGGTATTATCTCGACATCGCTGTTGACCCGAACAATTCTAAAATTGTGTATGTAGCTGTTGGAGGGTTCGATACAACGCGCGTTGCCAAGTCGACAAACGCAGGCATTAGCTGGAATGACATCAGCGGCAGCCTGCCTAACGTCCCGACGACTGCGATTGCAATCGATCCCTCAAACTCAAATCACGTTTATGTTGGAAATGATCTTGGCGTGTATGTATCATCGAACGCGGGCGGTACATGGATGAGTTTCAACGACGGATTTCCCGAAGCTGTGATTGTGGGAGATCTTGTTGTCTCGCCTTCGAACCGGATGTTACGCGTCGCGACACATAGCAACGGTGTGTACGAACGCAAACTGCTGAGCGGGACAACAGATATTTCAGAGTCGCTGAATCTGCCCGGTGGATTTATTCTTGAACAGAATTATCCAAACCCGTTCAATCCTACAACTCATTTCAAATTTCGGATTGCGGAATTCGGATTTGTATCATTAAAAGTGTTTGATATGCTGGGGAGGGAGGTTGCAACCCTCTTGAATGAGGAAAAGAATCCTGGCGAGTACGAAATCCAATTTAACGCCGGTTCCTTATCGAGCGGAATATATTTTTACAAGCTTGTTGCGGGATCTTTTGCCCAGTCAAAAAAAATGCTGCTTCTGAAATAGTATCATATGATACTAACTATAACTAACTATAAATAATCACGGTCCGTTGCATGAAGACAGTTGTTTACCAATCCTATCGCACTTCCAATGTGGCTCCCTGGATTACCCGATGTATGGAGTCCGTGAAGTCATGGTCGATACTCAATGGATTCGAATATCGTTTTATCGATGACAGAATCTTCGACTACGTTCCCTCCTCATATAAGGAAAAGGCAAGAAATAATATGCTGTTGATGACTGATCTGGGGCGGCTTGAACTTGCCCGAGAATTGCTTGATGAGGGATTCGAACGGACAGTGTGGGTTGATGCCGATGTCATCATATTCAATCCCCCCAAATTCAGCGTGGATATTAAGGAGGATTTTGCGTTCTGCCGGGAGGTATGGATACATCATCCGAAGCTCTTCGGCGTTACACTTCCGATAACACGGTGTAACTTCAAAGTAAATAACGCAGTGAGCGTATTTACAGCTTCAAGCACTATGTTGGATTCTTACCGAATGTCATGCCATTCTTTGGTTGAAAACATGCCGCGCGTATTCGACCCCGGTTTCGTTTCTACAACATATCTGACATCGCTTCATAAACAAAATCCGCTGCCTCTTCTGACGAACGTCGCGTTATTGAGTCCGCTGGTACTTCATGACCTTGCAAATGGCGGGGGAAGATATGCACGCTTGTTTATGGAGAAATTCGCATATCCGGTATACGCCGCCAACCTCTGCAGTACAATGAACAACGGAAAACACATGGGCATAAGAATACATAATGGGATGTATGATGGAGTCATCAACCGTTTGCTTGAAACGAAAGGCGGAATCCTCAATCAATACCTTCCGCGTTAACCTGAATTCATAAAATAGCTGTTGCTATTGGCGGGTGCGGTTAGTATTTTGTACTCGTCAAAAACAGTACACCGTTGTTGAGCTTTTACTCTCCGCGTAAGGAGAGGTTTTGCTAGAGTTGTGGTAAATAAACCCGTAGCTAAACAAAGTCAATCGCAACCGTGGAGAATTAGACCGGGTTGCGATTTGATGTTAAAAAGGCACATCGAGCTGGCTGTATCATAAGTGTCCGTTGACGACGGATTTGTTTAACACAACGAAAGGACTTTTTCCAATGGAAAAAGGCACAGTAAAATGGTTTAACGGAGCAAAAGGCTTCGGATTTATTCAACGCTCGAGCGGTGAAGACGTGTTCGTTCACTACAAGGCAATTGTTGGCGATGGCTACAAGAACCTGAACGAAGGCGATGCAGTTCAATTCGACGTTGAAAAAGGACCGAAAGGTCTCCAGGCTGCAAACGTAAGCAAAGTGTAATTAGTCACACTCGCTAAACAGAATCCCGGTCTGTTTTTATTCAGACTGGGATTTTTATTTTTTTGACCGCACAGATCAAAGCTTGCCGCTCCCGAGTGGGATGCGCGAAGACTCGAAGGACTTTATAGGTCTCAAAACCATTGGCTTTTGTTTGTGCAATCGTATAGTCTTCCCTACTCTAGACCAATGAAGGCAGGCAGGACATCTTAGTGGTAAAAAGTTTTTAGAGAGTACAGAATGAAATCAGAATTATTGAACTTGAGCAAAGAGATGGTAGCAGTGTTGCATCAACACGGCATCTCCACTCCCACACCAATTCAAAAAGAAATTATTCCGGCAATTTTTGAAGGCCGGGATGTTATCGCCCAGTCCGAAACGGGCTCGGGTAAAACGTTGAGTTTTGCAATTCCCATCATCGAACGGATGAACCGGCGGGATGGAATGAAGGCGCTCGTCATTTGTCCGACGAGAGAGCTGGCAGTTCAAATTGCAGCGGAATTTGTGAAATTCTCCACAGGCAAGCATCTGGGTATCACTCCCATTTATGGCGGCGTATCCATCGGCGAACAAGCGAGAAGGATCTCGCGGACGAACATCATCGTTGGCACGCCCGGACGGTTAATTGATTTGATCAACCGCGGTCTGTTGAAGCTTGATTCGATCACCACACTCGTTCTTGATGAGGCAGATAGAATGTTGGACATGGGCTTCATCAAAGATATCGAAACGATCATGCGAAAAGTTTCGAAGGATCGGCAGACGTTGATGTTCAGCGCGACGATTGCAAAGGAAATCGTAACGTTAAGTAAAAAATATCTCAACGATCCAAAACATGTGCAGATGGCTCCATATGTAAAGGCGGAGATGCTTCATCAAACGTATTACCAAACAACACCGGATCAGAAACCGCATCTGCTTGTCCATTTGTTGAAAGCCGAACGCGACCTGGCGCTGGTGTTTTGCAACAGGAAACACATTACGGCGAAGCTGGCAAAACAACTGGCACGGGAAGGGGTTACTGCGCGTTGTTTGAACGGAGACATGTCGCAGAGCCAGCGTGAACGGACGACAGCGGATTTTCGAAATAAGAAGTTCAATGTGCTTGTAGCGACCGATGTTGCGGCCCGAGGATTACATATAGACGATATCACGCATGTCTACAATTACGAAATTCCACGTGACGTTGAATCGTACACGCATCGTGTCGGAAGGACGGCGCGGGCCGGTGCAAAAGGACAAGCGATTTCGCTGGTGTCAACAGGCGAAGAACGAGGTTTCTTTCAGCGTATTCTTTTTACGCACAAGGGCAACATCACACTTAAGGGAGCAAATGATATCGGGTATGTTAAGGTGACTGACCCTGAGAAACTTGCTGCATCAAAAGCACAACCATCGTCCGATCGTCCTCAGGGGCGCAAGAGCGGTTATCCAACCGCTCGCCGCACCGAACGACATACAACGGAGCGTTATCCCTCAACTGAACGCAAGCGCGTCTCCAACGAGCGGCCGGACGACAGGAAGGGTGAGCGCAGAAGCGAACGCATTTCGAATGAACGGAAGCCCGAGACTAAGCCGACGGAAAAACGGATTTGGGATAAGCGAAGTTTCGGAGAGTTGCTTCGCCGCAAAAAAAAACAACGCTTCGGCGACACGAAATGATAAAGGCGATGGGTGAAAATATTGCCTTCACCCATCAACTTTTGTATCTTGTTCACGGAAATTTGGAATCGGGGGTCCCGCCGAAGATCGGCGGGACTTAGCCCGGCTAGAGCGTGACGTCCTTCGGCGCCAAAGTCGCAGGTTCGAAGACATGAAAACAATAGTTTGTAAGATTTTTCAGTTGTATCAATCGGGGCGTAGCTCAGCCCGGCTAGAGCGCTTGGTTTGGGACCAAGAAGTCGCAGGTTCGAATCCTGTCGCCCCGACACTCGCAGTACGATTGAGTTTACGGGCCCGTAGCTCAACTGGATAGAGCAACAGCCTTCTAAGCTGTAGGTTGCGCGTTCAAGTCGCGCCGGGCCCACAGCATTTCGGATTGAAGAAGACCAAATGTGCAATTTGAAACCTGCAATTCAAAATCAAGCCGCCCCCATCGTCTAGAGGCCTAGGACACGGGCTTTTCAAGCCTGTAACACGAGTTCGAATCTCGTTGGGGGCACAGATTTACAGACAAACAAACCCACCTGCTGACCTTGTACCAACAGTTTTCAAACAGCGGAGTTCAAACGTCTATGGGACAATCACTATTTAGTGAGAAAGGAAGATTGCTTCTATGCCCGATCGCCTTACCGATCAACAAAAAAATTCCTACCGCGAAAATGGCTACCTCATCGGGTTGCCGCCGGTTCTCGATTCGCGGCAGGTGCGGGAGTTGAATGACGGGCTGGATGAATTGATGAAGCTTCTTCATCCAGGAGAAGACTCCAAGGAGATTCGCGAGTGGCATGAGAGCAGTCGCCACCTGTACGACATTTGCATGAATGACACGATCCTCGATTATGTTGAAGACATTCTCGGGCCTGATTTTTATTTGTGGGGATCGAATTTTTTTATCAAACCGGCGCATGGCAATACCACAGTTGGCTGGCATCAGGACAGTTATTACTGGCCTCTCGAACCAAAGATCTCTGCGACTGTATGGCTTGCACTGGAAGATGTGGACGAACAGAACGCGGCGATGAAGGTAATACCGGGTTCGCACAAAGCCGGATTGCTGAAACATTCACGATCATCCGATACCGATTCCGTTTTAACACTCGAGTGCGAGCGCGGACAGTTTCGCGAGGATACGGCAGTCCCGCTCAATCTCAAAGCCGGACAGATTTCGATTCATGATGACAAACTTGTTCACGGTTCACCGGCAAACCGTTCCGACCGCCGACGCGCCGGTTTGACCATCCGCTATTCAAGCACAGTTGTACAATGCGATCTCTCTGTTAATCCCCATTTCAAAACATACCTCTGCCGAGGTATTGATCTCTACAAGCACAACCCGGCTGGTAATGTGCCCACACAGAAATATGGCCGGCTCGAACGAAAGCACGTGAGCGTTGAAGAGGCCGGTGCGGAAGCCGAACGAAAACTTGGATTAATCCGCTAACGCAAGTTTAATCACCGAACATGAAACCATTACGTTTTGTTGTTGTCGGGCTTGGCGGGTACGGTCTGGTTCACATCGATGCAGTGAAATGGCTTGCTGATCAGGGATTGGCCAAACTCGTTGGGGTTGTTGCGCTGGATATCGACCGCAAGCAAAGGCCCGCTCTTGTCGAATCTCTCATCGAGCAAAACGTTACATTCTATGACAGCGTTGAACATTTTACATCCGCCGGTCTCGCAACTGCCGATGTGTTGACCGTTCCTGTCGGGATTAATATGCATGTGCCGATGAGCATCGCGGCGATGCAGGCAGGGTTACACGTCTATTGCGAGAAACCCGTTGCCGCAACTGTACAGGAAGTGAATCGGCTGATTGCGACAGAGAAGAAAACCGGACGACGGATCGCAATCGGATTTCAACATATCTACAGCAACTCAATCTCCCGACTCAAATCCCGCATTTGCAATGGAAGGCTGGGAAAGGTTCATTCATTTGTGCTGATATGCGGATGGCCGCGCAGCCATCAATATTATACCCGAAATGAGTGGACGGGGAAGCTACGAGTGAGAGGAGACTGGATTCTCGACAGTCCCGCCAATAATGCTCACGCCCATTACGTTCTCAACACATTGTATTTATGTTCAACCGTTCCCGGGAAAGCGGCAAATCCCCGGGAGGTTCAAGCGGAGCTCTATCGCGCAAACAAAATCGAAGGACCGGACACGGTGCAGATGAAGATAGTGACCGATGAAGGATCAAAAGGATTCATCATTCTCACTCACGCGAACGGCAGACCGAACGATCCGTACATGCAGCTTGATTGCGAAAACGGAACAGCATACTGGCAGACGGACAATGGCAACACTTTTATCCGCTACAAAGACGGCAGCACTGAAGAGTTTGATAACGTGATTCATGAGAAGTGGCGGTACGAGGGGTTCAGAGATTTTGTCTCAGCCATACTCGATGAACGATCTCCGCTTTGCACTCCGGAACTTTCACGTTCACACACTCTGACCATCAACGCGATGCATGAAAGCTGTCCCGAGATACATTCAATCCCGGATGAATATATTTCGGAAACGGAAGATTGGGAGATGTTCCCGCCTGATACGAAAGGAATGTTTCGTCGCGTTCGGCTTCTGGATGAGCACATGAAGATTGCGTTGAACGAGAGAAGCTTCTTCAGTGAACTCGGAATTCCATGGGCTAAAGTTTCTCCGCCAACTCCGTTCAACGTTGAAAAATACGATCATTTTCCGTCGCCGCAGACAAGAATACCATAGTTGGCCCGGATACCGATCGGCTTCCGGATAGAATTATTTCCCAACCTCGCGCCGCCTCCCTCATGTCAGCATCAAAATTTCTTGCAGTAGATTTCGGATCTGAGACCGGAAGAACTATTGTTGGTATTCTGGAAGGGGACAAGATCTCTCTTGAAGAGGTTCACCGGTTTCCCAACGTTCAAAGAAACGTAGACGGCCACCTGCATTGGGACATTCACTATCTGTTTGCAGAGCTGAAGAAAGGATTGTCACTCGCCGTTCAAAAAGGGCACGGCGACATTGAATCAATCGGAATCGACACGTGGGGTGTAGACTTTGGATTGCTGGACAAGAATGGTGCGGTGATCGGGTCTCCGTTTGCCTATCGCGATGCACGAACGAATGGAATGATGCAAAGAGTGTTCGAAAGGATTCCCCGCGAGGAGATTTATTCTTTGACGGGAATTCAGTTCATGCAAATAAACTCGTTGTTCCAGCTATATAGCGTTGCCCTGAATGATGCAACGACGCTGGAGAATTGTGAGACGCTGCTGTTCATGCCCGATCTGTTCAATTATTTTCTGACCGGCAAAAAAGTTTCGGAATACACAATCGCGTCAACTTCTCAACTGCTGAATGCCCGGACAAAACTTTGGGATGAAACCCTCTTTACAAAACTTGGATTGCCTCCACACGCAATGGCGCCGATTGTACATCCCTGCACCGTCATCGGGAAGTTGCTCCCGGAAATTGCGGACGAAGTTGGGTTGAACGAAGATGTTGATGTTATTGCCGTGGGATGTCACGATACAGCAAGTGCGGTTGTTGCTGTTCCTGCCGCCGGCATCGATTGGGCGTATCTAAGTTCCGGCACATGGTCACTGCTTGGTGTCGAATCTGATCAGCCGATAATGAATGAAGAATCGCTTCGGTATAATTTTACCAACGAAGGCGGCATTGGTAGTTCAATCCGCTTTCTTCGGAACGTGATGGGGTTGTGGTTGCTGCAAGAAACCAGACGAAGTTGGGCGAAACAAGGCAAATCGTATAGCTATGCTGCGCTCGCTGCAATGGCAGAAGCATCGCCTGCGTTCAGAAGCATCATTGATCCGGATGACGACTCATTTTTGAACCCTCCCGATATGCCGCAAGCAATTCAGGCGTTCTGCAAAAAGACCGGCCAACTTGTGCCCAAACATGAAGGAGAGTTTGTCCGGTGTATCTTCGAAAGTCTCGCATTCAAATTCAAAATCGTGCTCAACCGGATATCTTCCATTACAAAAAGAAGTATCCGGACACTTCACGTTGTTGGCGGCGGCTCGCACAGTGATCTGTTGAACCAATGTACCGCCGATGCGTGTGGAATTTCCGTCGTGGCCGGGCCGATTGAAGCCACAGCTCTGGGAAATATTTTGGTTCAGGCAATTGCCAAAGGGAAAGTGGAATCGCTTGAGAAGGGGAGAGAAATGGTTGCCCGCTCGTTCCCTCTTAAATCATATCAGCCGCAGAATTCTCAGCAATGGAATGATGCTCTTCAACGCAACCAAAGTTAAGCGTCAATCCTTTCTCTATAGAACTCCATACACGCCACTGTTGTCTCAATTGAACCTCTGATTGTTTTTCGCCTTGCGGTTTTTTAGATTAAGCGAGAGGAGACGATGCCCGCTGTTCATCGAAATAGCCTATCATATTCAAAAGCGACGGCGTTCCTTGCCGTATTTCTGCTTCTCACCGCATCGCAATTCAATCTTCTCGCACAGAATTCAAAGCCCCGATTTGACACTCTGGTCGCTCTTGCCAACAACAAGCTGATAGCCCGACAAATAGACAGCGCACGAGTGATCTTCGAAGCGATGCTTGAAACCGACAAGAGGAATGTAGCGGCGCGAGCGGGACTCGGGAAAATATATGTTGCTGAAAAGGAATGGCGATCCGCAAACAATGAATTCGAGACTGTCCTTGATGCTTCACCCGGTGATATCGAAGCCCATTACTATTCGGCTATTTGTTACAGAGAGTTAGGGAAATCCCGCGGTTCCATCTTTCGCGCTGATGCGTGGCGGAAAGCGGGAAGGCATTTCCAGGCTGTCGTGGCAAAAGACTCCTCGTATCAGGACGTCCTTCATCAATATTCTCTCCTTGAGCAATATGATAACGAGTTTATCCACGCGCTGGAATTAGCACACGCCGAGCTGCGATTACGCGGAGACCTCGTCGATCCTCCGCTCAATCTCTTTCATCTGTACAACCATTTCATTTCTGCTTCGGACACAGGAGAAGCGTTCACCTGGCTGCGTTCGCATCCATCTCCCTATACGCAATTCTTTACCGGCGAGATGTTCCGTGCCGCTGACAAGTTTGAGCAAGCATCAGGCATTTTTGAGAACATGCTTCACCTCGATCCTCTCTTCCCATACCAGGCTGCTCTTCTGTCGATTGTAAGAATGAAAGTATTGCGTGGAGAAATGCGCGCGGCTGAACAGTGTTATTGGCACGCGGTGGATAGTGTTCATTCGGATCTCGGGGCTGATCTCGTCTTCGAAGACATAAAATATATTATGAGCGACGAGGAATTGAATTTGTACAAATCCCTCACATCGCTCGAAAGGAAGCGATCCTTCTTTCGCGCGTTCTGGAACATTCGCAATCCAACGCCGGGCAGCTATTCCAATGCGAGACTCGTCGAGCACTATGGTCGCATGTTGTACGCGGAAAAGAATTTTATTTTTTACGGATTCCGGATTTGGTTTAATAGCCCCGATAAGACCTCCATTCTCCATTTTCCGCAATCGTATTCACTGAATCAGCGATTCAGCGACAAAGGTCTTATTTATTTACGTCACGGACCGCCTAATCAGATTGAGCAGGCGGCGGGACTGGGACCTGACAATGCCGATCCAAATGAATCGTGGTTGTATTATCCTACTGCGGATTCTCCGCAATGGATTTTCCATTTCATTTCCGTCGGTGGCATCTGGCGGTTGGCTCCGCTTCCCACTGATTCACGTATGTTTGAGACCCTCGCGTCGTGGGATCCGCGGTACGGACGTCTGGGTAGCAGGATCCAACTGGAAAAATTGAACACGAGCGAAACGCTCATGGACGCATCACGCGAGAACGTAACGCTTGCGCTTTCTACCGATGAGCACGATGTGGAGCGTCATACACAACGGTTCCGCATACCTTGTTCCGTCGATGCCTTTCGGAGCGAAGGTGGACGATCGCTGCTGAACATCAGTTATGGAATTCCCATGCCGGTCATTGCACGTCTGCTTCCGCCCAACACATCGCAGGCAAGTTGTGAAGTAGGCGTGTCCATTACCAATCTGACCTCGCAAACTGTTTCCAACAAGCTGGATACGATTTCGTTTCCGATCAGCCGTGCTTCTTCCGGATTTATTACCAGTCTGTTACGATATGCCGTCAAGCCGGATTCGTACGCTATTGCCCTGCATGTCCGTCCGCTCGGCATTGATGCGCTGGGTCGGTGGAACACCCGCACGCGCGTAAGAGATTTTTCTACGCGGGAGTTTCTTGTCAGCGATCTGGAATTTCTTATGCCATCCAATTCAAAGAGCAGCATAGAAATAAACGGAATGAAAGTGATTCAGACTCCGTTCAGTGTTTATCATCCCCGGAATCCGCTGTACGTGTACTACCAAATATATAATCTGGCCGCTGATCTTGACGGTCGAACGTCCTACATCACCGAGTACTTCCTGACTCCTGAAGGTGACTCAGGAAAAGAAAACCGCAATCTCTTGATGAAGTCTGAGCGTGAAGGCAAGGAAGAATCTTCAGCAGAATTTGAAACGCTCAACGCGGCGAACATCATGCCCGGAAAATATACTCTGAATGTCCGTGTCACCGATCGTCATCGCGGCAGTTTTGTCGAACGATCTAGATCGATTGATCTTGTAGATAGATGAATGTAAGCAGCGCGATCATCGGTTGTCCGTTTCGAACGTCACTTCGTCGAAATAGTCAGCGGCAATTTCCCAACCATCTCCTTTGCGGCCAAACCGCCCGATTACATTGAATCCAAGATCCCGCGCTCTCTTCGCAACCACGAAAGGAAGTTTTCCCTCCGGCGTACTTTTGTCAAGGCAGCCTTCACCGGTCACCACAGCCTCGCATCCCATGCAGTGATCATCAAAGTTCACAACGTTCAAAATTTCCTCCGCCCCCGCCACCAATGTTGCACCGAGCGAAAGCAGTTTCCCGCCCAAACCTCCGGCTGCACCGGTAAACTCTCCATCCGGAAGTCCTAACGACAACAGCCGTTCGTTCAACAATGGAATCTCCTTTTCCTTGGCTCCCTTTTGCGGACCAAATAATTCTGCCGCCCTGCTCAATCCGGTCCGCACATCACAAAAGACTGTTGTGGGAGGAAGGAGAAGTTCAGGCCACGACATTCCGCCGTCGACCGTTGCTGTTCCACCAAGACCAATCCAGAGGCGGGAAGAAGATTGCAGAGTTTGAAGAAGTTCGCCAAGTCCCCGACTGCTTGCTCTGAGAGGATCTAACGTATCAAGTCCGGCGAGGCCAATGACTTTTGCACTTTCTACAGCGACAGTTCCATCGGGCAACTCGAGAACGGGAACCATACGCACGCGCCCAAACGGATCTGTGGCTGGATATTCCCGGAATGTTCCACCGAGTGCATATTGCAAACACTCAAGAAATCCATCGCCGCCATCGGAAAGCGGCAGCAAACGGTCACCCGGTAACGCAAGATGACGCGCTGCTTCCAACGGCGACATTGTCCCTTTGAAAGCAGTCGGTGCGACAAGCCTCATCTCTGTTCTTTCATTGTTCCATTTTTTAGGGAGTCGTGCAGAGAGTGTTTCTGAATTTGAATCAACGCGCTGGCGATGCGAAGTCTCAACGCCTCGCCGGAGTCGGGCGTCCATTGATAAAACCCTTTTCCGGTTTTTGTTCCGAGTTCTCCTTTTTTCACCTTGTCTTGCAAGAGCGGCGAGAGTTCCATTGACGAAGAGATCGCCGGTAACAGGTTGAGCGCGATTTCCTGAATCAAGTCCCAGCCGGCGATTTCAAACACCTCAAACACGCCGGCTGTTGAGAGGCGTCGGCCAAAGCTGTTCTTGATTACCACATCCACGTCTTGAGGGGAAGCGATGTCTTGCTCGACCAGGAACAACGCTTCGCGAAGCAATGCCATCTGAAGGCGGTTCCCGATGAAGCCGGGAACTTCTTTCTGCACGAGTGCGGGACTCTTTCCTATCTTCTTTAAAAAGTCAATGACTGTAGTGATCGTCTCGTCTGAAGTTTGTTTTCCTCGTACAACCTCTACAAGAGGAAGCAAATATGGCGGATTGAAATAATGCGTCACCAGAAATTTATCCGGTCGACGCGTGGCGGAAGCTAAAGCACTCGGAAGTAACGTCGATGTGTTACTCGATAGAATTGTCCGCGGAGGACAAATCGCATCCAACCTTGAAAAAATTGATCGCTTTAGGTCGAGATTTTCAAACACTGCCTCAACAACGAAATCTGCATCGCCGACTTCCTCCAGATTCAAGATCAGATGAATATTCTGCATTGCCTGTTCGGCCTGATGTGGTGTGATGAGATCAGCCCCGGCGAGCGTTGAAAGATCTTTCCGGATGTTTGTCATCGCCGCGTCTAATCTCTTCCGGCTGACATCGTGGAGGCGAACGTTGAGCCCGGCAAGCGCGAACTCCATTGCAATTCCGTGTCCCATCAACCCCGAGCCGATCACTGCAACCGTTTTGATTTCATCAGGCGTCATAACATTTCCTCAATGCTTGTGGCGAAAGCTGGCTGCTGAGTTTATTGATTTGAGTAACGGAAAGCAACAACCACGGGGGAGTGTTGCAATCGGAGTGCGGGAGTCTTAATTGCCTTGCGGTAGTTCGGACTTCTTCCAGCATTCCCATCCGGAATGAGCCAGTTTATTTTTTGCACGTCCGAATCGCGGCGGGCGGTAAAGAACGTATACGCCATTGCTCATCGCCGGGAGTGTGTATGCGGGGTCGTCCGCGCAATCGCAATGCTCTGTAGGCAAAGTCGGCGCATTTTGCATTGATGCGAGCGCCTCCGCGTATGGATTTTTTACTGCTTGAATATATTCCTGCACGCGTTTCACGTCGTACACCGCGACAGTGATTGCTGTTTGGATCTCGGGAGCTAACCGGTCGAATGCGTGTTGAGCAAATTGCCCGGCGAAATCCGAAATGTTTTCTTTGGCCAGAACTGTTTCCAGTCTCTTGAGTGATGCAACATCGAAATATGATAAGTGCAGATTATCGGGAGATGCGATGATATAGCGGGCGTAGTCACTAAGATTTGCGACTGTGTAAGGAGTACCGTTAAAGCATGTGGAGAGGACGACAAGATCAAATTTTGTTGAGTCGGATGTAAGCTGCGCGAAGCTCGCCTTAAAATCCTGAATGGTAAAAGATCTTTCGGGATAAGAAGCATCGTAACCTTCGCCTCCCGCTTCAGGGATTTCATGTCCAAAGTAGAGGAAGAGTTTTACCGCGTTCCGTTGGGTTTGCTGTCTGTCTCGATGATACAGTTGTGCCTCGGTTACAAAACCTGTATTGTCCCGGCGGTATGATTCATTGGTGATGAGTTTTCCGTTTTGAAAATAGTAGAACTCTCCATCGGGACGAGGGAAAAAAAGCAGGAAGCGGCTCCGGGGTTTTTCATGAAATATGAAAACCTCAGCATGCGGATTTTGGATTGCAACGGCTGTAGCCTCTGCAAGCATGCGCTCATCCGCCCGATACGCGTTTCCCCTCCGGTCGTGGTACAGGTAATCCCCATCGCCATGGATGACGAACACAAGTGAATACAAAACCGGAAGAGTATCGGAAGGAGCAACCGTGGTGGGAACTGAACTACAGGAGAAAACAAGCATTGCTGCCATGCAGCCAAGCAGACTCGTGGAGTATTTCAGTTCCTCCGCGATCTGCTTGATGTGCATGTGCCTCATTTTGACGCTGAGCTACTTCACAATGAGGATAATGAGGATAAGAATCAGGAGCAGCGTAACAATACTAATGGTGATGTATTCAGCGGCCTGTTCCGTATCCTGCACCACGTAATCGGAAAAGTCATTCAACCGTTCGTCGGAGACGCGTTCAAATCCGTTGCGGCCCGCGAGCTCATCCTGCTTTTCCTGAAGAGCTGCTTTGTAACGATCTATCCCGGTCTTCTCCGTCACGGTAATGAGGGGAGAATCCTGAGCCATGTCCAATGCCTTGGTCATGGTCTGTAATGACGTGGAAAGAATCTCGCGCTTTTCAGTTGGATCCGAAGAGGCTTTTACTTTAGTGGCAGCATCGTTAAAAAACTTTTGAAGGTCTTCTTTTCCTCCTGCTTTTCCTGCCACAGTAAAGATTACTAGAGCTGTGAAAATTCCCAAGATTGTTCGAACCGACATGGCTTCCTCCTTAGTTGAGTGGTAACATTCTCTTTGGTAGAGAACACGAACACGCGGCACAAGGTTCCCTACACGCGGTCGAGGGATCAAAGGAGGGGACCTCGCGGGTATTAAGGAGGAGATTTTAGTGTGGGCTCTGGCTGACCCGGAGGTTGTCCTGATTTGTCATATCTAAAAGCTGAAAATGTGCGGTCAAATTTTTATTGGGGGCAGCGCTACAGTTCGATTCGAGCCATACATATTCACCGCTTGCCTTCCGAAATCTGAACTTCGCGTGACATGGCATGCCCGTCTTGATCGAAATATCGAACGCGATGAGAACTGCGTGAACATCATCCGGGTGCACATACTCGAATACCGGTTTACCGAGCAGTTCAAAGTAATCGTAGCCCAACATTCTTCTAAAGGATGGGCTGGAGAATGTGAAAATGCCGTTTGCATCGCATTCTATCGAAAGATCGCCGGTGGCTGTTTGAAAGCCGGATTTCCCCGGAACTTTTACTCCAACCTCCGCCCGGATGCAGCCATTCTCCGTCGTCTGTTCGTGTGCGTAATAAGCAGTTTTCATAATTGCCTCGTTCTTAAAAAAATTTTTACCTGCATAAATTTGATAGGAGCTAATTCTTACCAGAAAATATAGCGGGATATAATGGAATGCGGAATAACACATTTAGTGAAATTCATATCAAACAAATGTGGATGAAGGATGTGGGGTAATCATGGAGCAGAAGCGAGGCATTACGGCGAAGAAGTAGGAAGGCGGATTTGCTAAAGCATAAGGTTATTCAAATAGGCGTATTGAACAATATCTGCATTGGTCTGGAGATGCATCTTCTCCAAAATATGGCGCCGATGCGTACTTACCGTTGCCACACTGAGAGAAAGTTCGTTTGCGATTTCACCGGCGGTTTTTCCTTTTGCGATCATATGGAAAACCTCATGCTCACGTTCTGAAAGAAGTTCGTGCGGAAGTGCAGTGTTACCCGATTGCAGTTCATCCGCCAGCTTCTCCGCCAGATTGGTGCTTACGTACTTTCTTCCGCCGGCAATTTTTCGTATCGCGAGTGCCAGTTCTTCAGGTGCACTCTCTTTTGTCATGTAGCCCGATGCGCCTTCTTTCAATGCGCGGATTGCAAACCGTTCTTCGGGATGCATACTCAGGATAAGAACTTTTATATTCTTGTTGATGCGTAAGGTATCTTGCAGGAGAGAGAGCCCACTTGCGCCAGGCATTGAGATATCAAGGACGAGTACGTCAGCCGGGTGGTCACGAACGACGGAATGCACTTCTTGAGCGTTTTTTGCTTCGCCCACTACTTGTAAATCTATTTCTTCGCTGAGCGTCCTTTTCAACCCTTCGCGCACAAGAGCATGATCATCCGCAATAAGGATACGTATCATATTTTCCCGGCGAGGGTGATTGGTTGTTGTTGGAACGGCAGGCGGACGAACACGGTTGTACCCTTTCCTTCGTTTCCGATTACGGATGCCATGCCCCCGAGCATCCGGGCCCTCTCGGAAATACCAAGCAAGCCCAACGATGCATGCGTTTGAAGTTGCTCTTGCGTAATCCCACGCCCATTGTCTTCTATCTGCAATTCAATATTTCCATCCGCCAACTTCACGGAGAGCGCAACATGCGTAGCCCCCGAATGCCGCGCAATGTTGGTGAGGGATTCCTGAAAAATGCGGAAAAGCGTGATAGCGATTTCTTCAGGGAACTGCGTATCGGTTATATCGGTCGTGAGAACACAATCGATGTCTGTTCTCTTCTTGAACTCCTGGACCTGCCATTGAAGAGCGTCCATCAATCCCAGTTTGTCCAACACGCCCGGCCTCAGGTCTGTTGCAATTCGCCGCACGGTGGCAATCGCCATGTCAATGGTGGAAGAAAGTGCCCGTGCACGTTCAAGAAGCGGCCCGGTTTCGATCATCTTATCAAAGCGCAATGCCGCTTTTTGAACAAGAGCCGCTTCAATCTTGAGCACGGTCAATTGCTGCCCGAGCTCGTCATGCACTTCGAGTGCAATTCGTTTCCGTTCTTCCTCCTGGACTTTTTGCAGGTAGCCCGAAAGTTTTCTTAGTCGCTCTTCTGATTCTTTAAGAACCTCCTCCGCCTGCCGTCGTTCCGTAACGTCATTCATCAACACCAGCAGGCGCGATTCATGCGCGTATTGAAAAGGAACAAACCGGCAGGAGAGCCAGACATCTTTCCGTGTTGGGGAAGCGGTGTGAGTTTCAATCGCATGTTCGCGGCCGGTCTCAAGGGCGGCCAATGCAGAGTCCAGCAATCCAAATTTCTTCCACGATTCCAGTTGCTGGAATTTCTGTTTCCGCAATTGTTCGAGTGGAACACCGACAATTTTCGCCTGCGCCTCGTTCACCGTAATCAGTTCTCCGGACGCTTTGTACGTCGTAATTCCAACCGGAGACTTCTCGATGACGGTGTTTGCATATCCGAGGGCGCCGGAAAGTTCCTCCTCATATTTTTTTCGTTCGGTGATGTCCTGTACCATCGCCATCGTCCCAGTATACTCACCATACTCGTTCCGCAGCGGAGTATCAAACCAATCACAGAGTATTCTCCGGCCGTCTTTCGTGATATTTTCATTGATTCCATTCACTGTCGCATCGCTTGTCTTCAACTGTGCAACTAGGTTTTCGATCACCTCTTTCAATGGTTCCGGAATGATTAAGCCATACGGTTGTCTGCCGAGAACATCTTGTTTCGAGTAGCCGAAAATCTTCTCGCTCGCCGGGTTCCACTCGCGGATCCTAAACTGCTCATCGAATAGTATGTACCCTATGGGCATCCGCTCAAATTGAAGCTGAAGTTGTTTGAGAATTCTGTCACGCTCCTCGGCAAGGTAGCCCTGATCAAGTTCGGCGAGTTTCAGCGTTGTTATGTCCAGCATCGAACCAAGCATGCGTGTAGGATTTCCGTTTTCGTCACACACAAGATATTCCCGGTCCAGCACATATCCATACGACCCGTCGACATGCAGGAAACGGTATTCATGAGACCAGGTGGGCATCTTGCTTGTGAAGGCTGCTTGGAAGCTTGCCTTGACCTTCTCGCGGTCGTCCGGATGAATTCGGGATTCCCAGGCCTCGAGTGTGGCAATTGCATTCTCTTCGTACCCATATCTCCTTGTCAACGTTTCATTCCACCATAACCTGTTGTTGCGGATATCCCAGTCCTTGACAGCATCATTTGTCGCACGCGCGATAAGTTGAAATCGCTCGCTGGACAAGCGCTCCGCTTTCTCCGTTCGTTTCTGTTCGGTGATATCAGACGAAACTCCGATGATGCCGACGAGATTTCCGCTTTCGTCATAAATAGGTGAGTCGGTGACCGCCGCAGGAAATGATGTGCCGTCACGGCGTTGAACTTCGAACTCACCCGACCAACTGTTCCCGGCTTTCACCTTCTCCATCACTTCGGCGGCCTGCTCTTTCGAGGGGCCAACGGGGACGAGCATGGTGATATTTTTGCTGATAGCTTCCGGGGTCGGCCATCCATACAGAATCTCTGCGGCGCGGTTCCAATACTTGATACTACCGTTGACATCGGTGGCGATGACTGCTTGCTCGATAACGTTGAGAAGGTGTGCCTGAAAAATAATTTGTTCATCGGCGCGATTTCGTTGATCTTCAACTTTCATTCGTGCCGTAACATATCGTTGTAATACAGCAAAGAGGAGCGTTGCTGTCACAATCACGAATACCCAGCCTTTTACCGCCGATAGTTTTATGAATACATCTCCATTGGCGGCAAACAGAGAAAGGAAATAGTCGGAGAGTGTAATCCAACTACCGGCGAAGATAAGGTAGAGGAGAGCGATGTTTATGGGGAGGCGGGAACCCTTTTCTTCCCCTGAGGGCTTGAGATTCATAATATCCGGGGTTCGTTCAATCACTCGACAATGACCATAGCATACTGTGTGGAATATGTTCGCTCAATTCTTAAGTCGAACATGTGGATTGGAGGGAAATCGGCCACATTGGAGAGTTCAGTATGTGTACGAATGTAGAGAAAACCTCTGCGCAATACAAACTGGCAGTGCTCAAGTTTGAATCGAGTCTGCCACTTTGCCGGACGAGATAGTGTCCTAATTTGAAAAAAGAGGAAGCGGGATTGGCACAAAACAAAAATCTTCGGGAGCGAATTTTCCGTTCATCGCTTAAACGTTCGATTGTGGCGGTGGTGGAGTGAAATAAAAAAGCCGGAGTGGTTAGCTCCGGCTTTTACAGTAGAGGCGATCATCCTACTTATGCTGCTTCAAGTTCGGTTTTTTCTTCTGCGAGTTCGTTTTCCAATGCAGAAATCGTTTTCACGCCTCCGCCAGTATCTTTCGTATCCGCATTTATTTTAGATGAGTCGGCGAAAGACCATCGTTCGTATGGAGTTACTATCCAAGCATCTCTAACGACAACCGGAGATGGTGTTGGTCCGGGTATTTCGTTTCCCCTCTCCATTCGTGCGGTGATATATTCGTCAAACAATTCTTGGACGTTAGCTACAGCTTCGGCTTCTGAAGTGCCGTCCGTTTTGCAGCCACGGAGTTCAAGATACTCCGCAGTCCAGTATTCACTGCCATCAGAATCTTTGACAAGATCTGTGCGTAACGTATAGGGTAAACGTCTATAATCCTGTAATGTCTTCTTTGTCGTCGTGTCCATCGTGTCCTCCATTACTAGTTGGTGACCGTTTTATCAGGTCGTCTATTAACTTAACCGCCTCACGTGCTACATATTCCTTCAGTTTATTGTGCCGAGGAACGCTAATCCATAAATCACTAAATGTTGGGTGCCAATAAATTGCGTGTTTCCCTTGTTTACACTCAAATCCAAATCCAATAAGTAGACGTTCAAAATCTTTTTGTCCCCATCCCGATGACGAGCTACGCATTTGTTCGAGTATTTTTTGCGCGGCTCTACCACCATTCATCCCGCCCCAGCCTCTCTAAGCTGTATAACAGTAAAGGGAATCCTCCCTAAAAATCGTTCGTTGATGAACATAACAAACTCATAGTGACCAGCTTTCATAAACGGGATGTCCTGTAGCTTGGTTACCATCCCAGCCCTAACAACAGACTGACTCGCTGGAGAAGGGTTCAACACTATTTTCTGTTCGAATGACGCGAGTTTGGTTGCCTTGTTGTCGCGTAATTCCATCGACAGAGTATGGTCACCTTTTTCTGCTGCTACACCTTCTAGATCGACAACGATAGTCATGTCCCTGTGAACGCTTGGGAGTTTTCTAGCGAAAATTATATCGAAAATTCCCATAGCATTCACTTTCCTATTCTCGTCTAATGTTGCAGAATCGGCAAGGAACGCATATCTAACAAACATAGCTTCGGCGACATCAATGTGGCTTTGAGGCAGGACGTGTCTTTAGGTGACACTCTTTACTGCAAAACAACTTGACAAAGTTACACTTCCGCCTCTGCAATGTCAACACCGTATAAGAGATTATCGACACTTCCTGCACAATATATATAACGCTGCTTTCCTGAACTTTGTTGCGTAACACACAATTGTGCTACACTATCAATAGTCCTCGAGGGTAACTCACGGTCATATCAAGTAACACGCAAGGCATTCATTCCAAATTGGGCACTTCTTTAAGATCTCGAATGCGATTTGCGGGACTATATTTTTCCCGTTACTTTTACTCGTTTCCAACCGCGCAATTTAGAAAATCCCTACACTTAAGCACTACCTACAAACTTGATGACTTCCACCTTGTGTTGTATACCGGATTCCATTATCTTTTTGCGCACTGATGAAAGAAAGGATTCTCCGGTTGGCCCCAAAAGCTTCGTACGTACTTTCCAAAAATGAGTTAAGGCATCGTGCCCGCAACATCAAACTCGTTCTCTCTGATTGCGATGGTGTATTGACCGATACGGGTGTCTATTATTCCCAAGCTGGCGAAGCAATGAAACGATTCTCCATACGTGATGGAATGGGGACAGAGTTGCTTCGTAAAGCTGGAATTGAAACAGGCTATATCTCCGGAGAGACTTCTCCCGGATTGAAGAGACGTGCAGAAAAATTGAAGTTGGTCCATCTCTATTTGGGGATCGATGACAAAGCCGCAACCCTGCGGAAAATCCTTTCGAAGACAAAACTCTCTGCCGCAGAAATTGCGTACATTGGAGATGATGTCAACGACCTTGATATACTGAAAGAAATAGGCAAAGCAGGTCTTACTGCAACGCCGGCAGACGGAATGCCGATCGTCAAGAAATCGGTACACTACGTATGCAAAGCTAAAGGCGGCTACGGGGCATTCAGAGATTTTGCAGATTGGATTCTGCAACTTCAGGCTGGCCAGTAAACCTCATTACTCACATTTCAAAAAGGAACTTCCGATGAAAAAGATTTTTCCGGCGTTACTCGCAATTATCATTCTCGCTTCGTGCAACAAACAAAAGGTCGAACCTCCCAAGGAGGTGCAGCAGAGTCAACCCGCAGAAAGCAGTGTGAGCTCTGCGGCGGGTGTCCGTTGGGATGTCCCTTCATCCTGGACGGTTGCCCCGGCAAAACAAATGAGAGTCGCCACGTATAGCATTCCCGCGGCCAAAGGGGATGGCGAGGGAGCTGAATGCGGCGTGTTTCATTTCGGGAGCGGGCAGGGCGGAGATGTAGAGATGAATATAGACCGATGGGTAAAACAATTTGAAAATGCGGACAAACCCGATCGCTCGTCGAAAGAAGTGAACGGAATGAAGGTTGAACTTGTGGAGATTGCAGGAACGTATCTTGCACCAAGCGGCCCTATGATGCAATCAAGCGGGAAAAAAGATAACTACCGGTTGCTCGGCGCGATCATTTCAGCTCCGGCAGGATCCGTGTTCTTCAAACTGACCGGGCCGGCAAAAACTGTTGGCGATGCCGAAAGCGACTTTGATTCCCTCGTAGATTCTATCACGAAGCAATAGCCGAAAATAAAAAACGCCTTCCCTTGTCCGGGGAAGGCGTTGTAGTAAACTCTTGCCGCACAACCTATTCCAACAAGCTCTCCACCTTTTTCGCAAACTCCGCGTCCAGGTTACTGATTCCCCCCACGTCATGCGTTGTCAAGTCAATGATGACCTTGTTGTACACATTGAACCACTCCGGATGATGGTTGATGCTTTCGGCGATCAGGGCAACACGCGCCATGAATCCGAATGCCTCAACAAAGGATTTGAACTTGAATTCCTTGTGCAGCTTCGCTTTCTGAAGTTTCCAGCCTGCAAGGGACTTCACCGTTGCGGTGATTTCTTTCGGAGATAATTTCTTTGCTTTCGTCATGACATTCCTTTCTATGCATCAATTTGATGTAGGGGCGTTCCGTTGTTTTTCGTACGTCAACAATTCTCTGCATTCCGAGCTCATTGGCTTCGGCCCTTCGCCGGATGTGTGCGCCCTGATTTTCGATGCGTCTCCCCGGCGCGGCAGATACACTTTGCCGATCGGCATCATATTCAACTCCTTCAAAACGGAAGCGACCTCGAACGGAAAATCGATGAAGCCAAAATTCCCTACTGTTGTTTCGACTACAATCGAGAGTCTGCCTTTCGGTTTAAGGATGCGAACGCCTTCACGCACGATCGTTTTCAGTTTCATCATTGTCTCGGCTTTCGCGGCGTTCACCGAGAAATCCGAATCCTCTGATCTCGGATAAAAATCAGAAGGCGGATCGAGGAACACATAGTCCACCGTTCCCGATTGTTCAGGAATTCCCGTCTGCACGATATTCGCCCGTTGAATCCCTTCACTGCTCGGATCGATATCGTACATCTTGAATGTACGGTTGCTGAAATGAGGTACTGAAGTAATAATGTCGCCTGTCGTTCCGCTTCCTGCCATCGGGTCAACGATGCGCCAGCCGGGCTCAGTATAATAGAAAAGCGCATTGGCGATAATCTGTCCCGCCAGCCTTCCCTTGTAGCCTGCCTTTCCGAACCGCGGGTCAGGCGCGTCGAACGACCAGACGTTGCGCTCTTTCAGGTCGAATCCAAATTTCGTCTTCTCATCCTCACGCCGCGTGAGATCATCCTCGCGAATTTTCTTCTGCAGATCGGAGATGGTCCACCTGTTCGCTATCGCATTTTTTTCGTACTCTGTTCGTTTTCGGCTGTCGTCAACTTTTGTGGCGAGATCGAAATAAAAAATTTCCGGCAACGCACGCTTCTCCACATCGGGATAGTACGTGTAGAACATCTGACATTGCTTCAGCATACTGAATGGGAATTTAAATCCCGGCACGTCCGCCATTCGTTTCAAAATCTGTTCTCCGAAAATTCCTTCCTTCAGCGCGGTAGGGATTATTTTTTCCACAAGAAATTTTCCGAGATCCCAATAATTATCGGCAGAGAATGAATTGAGCTTTTCGATGAGCGGATCGAGAGACGAGACTTTGCCTGACTTTGGTTGTGCAACGGGGGCGGTCTTGGCCATGATTCCTCCGGCGTAAATGGTTGAGGGCTGAGTTGATCGCGCTTCTGCAAGGTTGCAGTCCGCGTTCAACTGAAATGTTGATGAACAATACTATAAAACTGTAAGGAATGCAAGGTAAGAACCACGCCGCGTTGATTTTTGGGAGAAGATTTTCATTGTTAGTAGGGACTACATAAGGAGCAACATGATGAAGAAGTTGATAATTATTGCGATGATGTTTTTTCTGGGACATGAATCGCCTTCACAGCAATGGCTGAGGGTAGATTCTGTGTTCAACCCTTCGGGTGTGGCCGTGCAAAATTTTTCAGCGCCGGAATTTGCAGACCTGAACGCTGACGGAAACCCTGACTTGCTACTGGGAAATGGATCGTCGGCGAGGGTTGGTTACTTCCGGAATCTTGGCCCGGTCGTTCCTCCGAAGTTCCGGTCGGACACATCCATGCTTTCATCCATTTACGCGGGTGGCGGGACGAATTCCGACTACCCCGCAACGTGCGACCTGGATGGCGACGGCGACCTCGACTTGGTCGTAGGTGGATATAATGGCATCCTCTTTTATAAGAATATTGGCGACACGCTTCAGCCAACCTGGCAACGCATTGATACCGTTTTTACTTCGGTCAATTCTCTGATCGGAACGGATGCTAAGCCTGCGTTTGCCGACCTGGACGGGGATGGCGACTTTGATCTTCTGGTGGGAATCGGCGAGTCGCTGTTTGGCGGCCCGACTCCCGGCACCACGATGGGATTCCGGAACACAGGCACCCGCAACCAACCGCAATTTGTGCAGGATAACACGCTTGTCGCAGGCATCCCCGACATTGGGTTGAATTCCTATCCAACACTCAAAGATATCGACGGCGACAACGACTTTGATCTTCTCCTCGGCCGCGACCTGCAAACGTTTGTGTACTTTCGAAACACCGGCAGTGTTTCATCACCCATCTGGACTGGTAATTCAACAACATTCAACGTCGTGGAATCTGGTACGTATTGGAAAGACCCGACGTTTTTCGATCTCGACAAGGATAATGACTACGACCTTATCTACGGAACATCGGACGGAACGATTTATTATTATCAGAACATCGGAACGCGGACGGCGCCACAGTTTCAATATAACCCCAACTACTTTCCTGTTATCCGTGCTTCGGGAAATGCCGCGACAGCTTCGGTTGCAGATTTTGATAATGATGGTGACGTTGACATGATCAGCGGAGATTGGCTTGGCGGATTTCAGTATTTTCGGAACGACGGGACGCCGTTCGCTCCGCGCTTCACAAAAACAACTTCCAGTTTCACATCATTGAATGTTAGCAGTTACAGCTCTCCGGTTTTTGTAGACCTGGATAATGATAATGACAAAGACATTGTTGCCGGTGCGCTGAACGGAACGGTGTACTGCTACATCAATAACGGAAGCAGCTTCACACAGAACACGACAATGTTTGCAGGGATTGATGTCGGGTGGATCAGCGCCCCTGCGCTTACCGACATCGACAACGATGGAGATAAAGACATGATCGTCGGAGCGGAAGATGCACCGGTGCTTCAGTTTTACAAGAACCAGGGTGGAAACGTGTTTGTTCAGGATAACAGTTTTATCGCCGGCGTTACGTCGGTGCGGAACGGTCAGCCGGCGTTTGTGGATCTGGATCGTGACGGCGACTTTGATCTCGTGATCGGCGGGATAAACGGCCGCTTGCTGTATTATCAAAATACCGGCACTGCAATTTCACCCTCGTGGTCGCGCAACGATGCGATGCTTGCAGAAATTTCCGTGCGTCAGGATGCCGCCCCCGGTTTCGCCGACTTTGATGGCGACGGAAAGGCGGATGTCATACTCGGTGAGTATAACGGGAACTTCAGCTACTATAAAAACCAAATGCCGACTTCCGTCGTGGATCGGCGTGAAGTGCCGGAATCTTTTTCCCTCCACCAAAATTATCCTAATCCGTTCAACCCATCTACCCAAATACAATTTGCAATTCCCACATCAGGATTCGTTGAACTGAAAGTTTTTGATCTGCTGGGAAAAGAAGTCGCAACACTTGTTAATGGACAACTGGAACAAGGGAACTACAGTGAGAGTTTTAATGCGGCAGGACTAACAAGCGGTGTGTATTTCTATCGACTCAAAGCCGGAAGTTTTGTACGAACGATGAAGATGGTTGTTGTGCGGTAACCAAATTGAATTGTCAATTGACAATTAGAAAGCTATTCCAACCGCCTAACCCATCAGGCTCTTTCAATTTATTTGCAGGATCTTCCAGCCAAACGGCCTCGTCGATTATATACTTGTAACGGTATTCACCGGGGCGCGGCTTGGAAAGCCAACCGCTCCACCAACCTCCGTGCGATTCTTCCAGCCGTAAAGATTGTTTGTCCCAGTTGTTGAACGTGCCTGCAACGGCGACCGTCCGTGGCACGCGGTTGCGGTACACAAACAACAAGCGTCCGTCAATCGCGTGAACGCCGGGAGTGAACTTCTCGTGCCGCCTTTCGAGCGCACGCTCCAATGCCGCACGAGGTACGAGCACGCCGCGGCCTTGTTGTTCCTCAGTTGCATTCGTTAACGGCTCGGCAGTATCCATCAGTATGTGCTTCACTTCGGCGGGCGATAAATCCGGATTTGCCTCAAGCATCTGCGCGATGACCGAACTGACAATCGGCGCGGCGAATGAAGTCCCGTCCACGTGCTTGTAATATGGTGCGATGTATTGCATTTCCTCAATGCGCTTTCGTGCCCACGATTTGTAATCTCCCTTTATCAAAGTTTTTGGGGCTGAAGGTAAGTCTTTTCGGTGACGTTCAAAAAGTTTCTCCGCCGTTCGCTGGTTTGAATTAACAAGCTTGAAAAGTATCGGCGACTCTTTGAATTGATCCGTGCCGGGAAGAATTGGACCCGCAACCCATATTGCAGGCGCAATCAGCTCGGGCTTCGTATGGCCGTCGACTGTTTTGCCGTAGGTGGAGTGGAACATCTGTCGCCACTCTTTCCACATTTCATTCCGGTCATCAAGTCCGCCCACCGTAATTGCCGACGGTGAACTTGCCGGCGGAATAACCGGCTTCGACGGATTGTTGCCCACCGCGGTTACGACAACAATTCCCTTCTTCACGGCATCTTCGACTGCCTGATCGACCGGACTGTCATTGAGAGATGCAGGCTCATCATCTGCAACAGAAAGGCTGATGATACGGATGCCGTATTTGTCCGCGTTCTGAATTGCCCAACGCAACCCGCGGGTTATATCCTCCGTGTTGATGTGGTGCGTTGTGGTGTTCATAACTTTTATCAATACCACATTCGCCGCCGATGCGATACCGCGGTACATCTCCGAGGAGAGATAGCCGTTTCCCGTTGCGGCAACCGAAGTCATCATGCCATGCCAGCTCTCTCCGTGTGGTTCATCGAAATAGCGGCGATCCCGTTTCTGATCTGTTACATCCACAATTCTCTTGATACGGTTCTTCGGCTTCACAAGATCGGGATGGGGATAGAATCCGGAATCGATGAACGCAATCGTAATTCCCTTTCCTCTAAACCGTGGATCGGCATTCAATCGGAGATGAGTCGGGAGTAGCGCAAATTCATTTTGCACTCGCTCACGAAACAATGTACTGCGTACGGCACGGCCACCGCTTTGGGATTCAACATCGGGCAGGTCGGGGTCCGGCAAAAAGTGTTCATCGAACGAATCAAACTCATTCAGATACAAACAACGCTCGCACATTCCCTGGAAAATCGACCATAAGGGAAAGCGCTTTTGCATTTTTCCGACGACAGCTTGCGCTCCCGGACTTTTGAAATCATGCAGAAGCTGTTCAACGTATTGCCTGCACAGCGGACATTTAGGGGAGAATATGGTCATTGATTTACGAGCTGATGTTAAGCAAACAGCAAAAATAATAATTTGCCACAAAGACACCAAGGCACGAAGTTCATTTTGATCTCACAAATTTGGGGCGTTTTTGCCAAACTGTTCTTGGTTCTTCTTTGTGTCTTCGTGCCTTCGTGGCAAAAATCTCTTTGTGCGTAACATGAGTTACGAGAATACTTGTGCCATCAGTTTGCGTTTCGCGATGGGTAGAATTGTTTCTGTGTACGGAAAATCCAAATCTGTCTCGCACATGAACGTTGCAGGATTCGGGAGATCGTGAAATTGTTCGATCAGGTTCAGCTTGATGGATTCGGGAGTCTGCACAATGGATTTTTGTTCGATGTCGCGGATGTTCTTCGTCTTCAGGCTGCGGAAATTTTCGTTCGCAGACGTGAAAAGCGAAACTTCGTATCGCAACAAGTGCAGTAGCGCCGCCTTATGTTCCGGCACGAACCAATAACCTTCCTCGCGGTACATCGGCAGTAGCCCGACCTGCTCAATCTGGATGTGCTCGTCGACGAAGTTGTAGATGTTCGCTCCCTCATCGATTGCCCGTTCGATTCTCGGGAGCGCCCACGCGATTAGCTCAGTAGCCCGCAGAAAATCTTCATCATTGACACCCGCTGTCTGGTAGACGAGCTTGCCGTGTTCGATATCGACTTCTTTTAATTCGTGCGGGAGGTGGCCTTGTATGTCGCTCATGCCATTGAGGATGTTGACGAGCGCGGTGTGGAGCCCGACAAGTTCTGCAAGCGAAGGGTAGAGCCGGTTGTGTGTGAACTCCGCGTAATTGTGTTTCAATCCTTCGAGCACATGATATTGCCGGAGTTCAGAGTCGGCAGTTCCGGTGAGAAACGTATCAAGCGTGAGCCTATGCATCCGTCATCTCCTCAATGTTCGCGTTAGAAAAGAACGTGGTACAATTAGTATAAAAATCGAGCCAAGAATCAACATCGGTTCGGATTTATTTTGAGAAGAGGACGACGGGACGGTTTTGTAGTTTGTAGAAAAGTTAGACAACTTTAGACGGACTTCACTATATTTTTCCCAATGCTTATGGCCTCTGACCAACAAACCCAATTGCTCGCCGAACCGAAGGAAGTCGATGTAGTTGCCATCGAACGTGAACTTCTTTCCCTCTGGAAGAATGCATCGGAAGGCACGAACGGAGATGACTCATACGTGCCTGTCATGCGCGCATGTTCGCTCAACTTCATCGTGGTGACGGAAGATGAACACGAAAGCGAAGATCTGGCAAATCTCGCAGGCGACGTTACGGTGGAACATCCGGCCAGAATTTTCCTTATCACCGCCAACCGGGGAAGCGCAACGCCGAAGCTTGAAGCGTGGATCTCTGCGCGTTGTTCGCTGCCTGTGCCCGGCGGGAAGCAGGTTTGTTGTGAGCAGATCAACCTGACTGCGCAAGGACCTGAAGCGAACAAAGTTCCGAGCATCGTTACTTCGCTGCTCGTGTCCGATGTGCCGGGTGTTCTTCTCTGGAAAATTCGCGTTGACCCGAACGACGGGATGTTGCAATCCCTCGCCCACGTTGTTAATCGCGTTCTGATCGATTCATCTGAAGATCCGACCCCGGAACCGGCTCTCCTTGCCTGGCACGATTTCATTGCGAAGCATAACGCGTTTACCACGTTTGGCGATCTGGCGTGGACTCATTTAACATCGTGGCGATCGCTGATCGCCAACGCATTCAATCCGCCTGACATGCGTCCCCTTCTTGGTTCCATCGACAAAGTCGAGATAGAATATTCCTCCACCACTCAACCCCGTCATTCCGGTACGAGCCAGGCATTGCTTCTTGCCGGATGGCTTGCGCGAAAACTTTGTTGGGTTCCTGTCAAACCGTTCCACAAAACGGATCGGGACGAGTACATCGCCAAACTGCGGCTCGCCGAACAAGCAATCAACATCCAACTCCGCAGAGTGGAATCGAGGAAAGGATTTCCGGGCGGCATCGAATCGATCACCATTCACACAAGCGCGGGCGTAACGCTCAGATTCAAATCTACCGAACACCGCGATTGCGTTCTTGCGTTGCACGAACAGGCGGGAAACAAATCCGAAGAATTGCTTTCAATACTCAGCGACAAAAGTGAAGCCCGACTTGTCGCACAGGAGCTGGAGTTAATCCACCGCGACGCCGGCTACGAAGCGGCGCTCGAAACTCTGACCGGACTTTTCAAATCGTGAGCGAACAAACCATAGATCGCTTTGCGACTGCGTCCGAACTTCATCATGCGGCCGCCGTTTCCATCGTCAGGTTTCTGGGAGATGCGGTCAGCCATCGCGGTCGTGCGACCCTGTGTCTATCCGGGGGTTCAACTCCGAAAGCAGTGTACGAACTTCTGGCGGGCGAACAATCTGTAGATTGGGCGAAGGTTCATTTTTTTTGGGGAGATGAACGGTGCGTTCCGCCAACGCATCCTGAGAGTAATTTCCTGATGGCGTCTGAGGCGTTCCTTCAAAAACTTTCTATCCCCGATGCAAACATCCATCGCATTGAAGCGGAGCGTCCCCCGGCTGAAGCAGCAGAACGGTACGAGAGTGAGTTAAGAACTTTTTTCGGTTTGATGGAAAACGAAATACCGCGGTTCGATGTAACATTGTTGGGATTGGGAGAAGACGGACACACGGCATCACTTTTTCCCGGCACGACAATCCTGAATGAGTCAAAGCGGCTTGTCGCCGAAGTGTATGTGGAAAAATTCAAAGCGTATCGCATCAGCATAACGTATCCGCTCGTCAACAATTCCAAGGTCATAATGTTTCTCGTTTCAGGTTCGGGCAAAGCAACCATCCTGCACGAAATTTTAGAGGGCGAGCCCGGTCGATATCCTGCACAGCAAGTACAACCAACAGACGGAACCGTCTACTGGTTGATCGACGAACACGCAGCATACCATCTAACAACATGATACTCGCAGGCGACATAGGCGGAACGAAAACCAATCTCGCGTATTTTACTCTGAAGAACGGAAAACTTGTTCCGGAACTTATGAAAAGTTATGCAAGCAAGGAGCACGGCTCATTCACCGAGATCATCAATCTGTTCCAGCAGGAATCGCCGCACACAATCGAGCACGCGGCATTCGGGATCGCGGGACCTGTTGTGAACGGACGAAGCGAAGCGACGAACCTGCCGTGGGTCGTGAACATTCGGGAGGTTGCCCCAAACTTTGGATTGAAAAACGCCGGACTCATTAACGACCTTGAAGCGACAGCGTATGGAATACTCCGGTTGGAGGAGAAAGACACGCTTAAACTGAACGCCGGAACGCCGCGGTTGCAGGGAACCATTGCGGTAATCGCGGCGGGGACCGGACTTGGAGAGGGCGGGTTGGTGTGGAACGGCTCGCGCTATCAAACGCTTCCTTCTGAAGGCGGGCACACGGATTTTGCGCCGCGCAATGAACTGGAAATGGAGCTGCTTCGATTTCTGTTGACGAAGTACAAACGCGTAAGCTACGAGCGCGTTGTTTCCGGTATGGGCATCGTGAACCTCTATCAATTCTTCAGGACGATGGTGAAGTATACCGAGCCGGCCTGGCTGACGGAACAATTGTCGGGAGATGCCGCCGCCGCGATCTCCCACGCGGCGATGAATGGAAAAGATGAAGCTTCAGTAAAGACGATGGAATTGTTTGTCTCGTTATACGGCGCCGAAGCGGGGAATCTGGGACTCAAATTATTGTCCACCGGAGGTTTGTATATTGCCGGTGGTATCGCTCCCAAAATTCTCCCGAAAATTCAGCAGGCAACATTTATGGATTCCCTAACGGACAAGGGACGCTTGTCGCACATCTTGAAGAACATGCCCATATCGGTTATACTGAACGACAAGATTGCTCTCTACGGCGCGGCCCACTATGCTTTGATGATGAATGATTAACGTGACATTGAAATTGTTCGGACCTTTGCGCGATGTGATGCAACGGGATGAATTGCAACTCCAGGTTCCGCCGCCATACAAGGGCGACACCGCATTCGAACTGCTGACCCTCAGTAACCCGTTGCTTCTCCGCTGGCGGCCGAGCGTCCGGTTGGCGGTGAACATGGAGTATACATCGTTCGATCACGTGTTGAAGTCCGGCGATGAGATTTGTTTTATTCCTCCGGTCAGCGGGGGTTGAAGTCGCGGGGTGATTCTTTTTTTTTCCGAACCACTGGCTGCGACTGTCATTCCCGAATGCTTCTATCGGGAATCCAGAGTGGGAAATGCCTTGACTGGATTCCCGCTAACAACGTGCGGGAATGACAGAAAACAGTGTTTGATTATGCGTGAGGGTTAGTCTATTTTCAGTCGATTGGTTTATGGTTTCCATCATTCAAACCCCGATACAAGTTTCTCAAATCCTCGCCGGGATTTCATCGCCCATCTCCGGAGGCACCGACGTTTTCATCGGCACTGTGCGCAATCACTCGCATGGATTGCGGGTTGAATCGCTTGAGTACACAGCATACATCCCGATGGCGGAGAAACTGATGGCGGCAATTGAAGATGAGATGCGGAAGAAATGGATGCTGCACAACATCGTTCTCGTCCACCGCGTCGGGGTTCTTCACGTGGGGGATGTTGCCGTTGTTACCGCCGTCTCCGCCTCGCACCGCAATGAAGCATTCGAAGCGTGCCGCTTTGCCATCGACCGCATCAAAGAAGTTGTCCCCATCTGGAAAAAAGAATTCTACGAAGAAGGGACCGCGTGGGTGGTTGGCCAGCACGATATCGACCTGGCCGGCGGGATGAAGGAATAGTAACGATGAACCGTCTTACCGATTCGTTCGGCCGCACCGCGACCAACGTGCGCATCTCCGTTACCGACCGCTGCAATTTCCGCTGCACCTACTGCATGCCCGAAGAAGGGATGCAATGGCTTCACAGGGACCAGCTTCTCACGTTTGAAGAGATCACGCGCCTCGTCCGCATCTTCGCATCGCTCGGCGTCACGAAAATCCGATTGACGGGGGGCGAGCCGCTGATGCGGAAAGAACTGTGGCGGCTTGTAAAGATGCTGCGCGGCGTTGAAGGGATTGACGATATCGCAATGACAACGAACGGATTTTTTCTCAAGGAGCAAGCGGGTGAACTGATCGACGCCGGACTCAACCGGATCAACATCAGCCTCGATTCGCTTGACCCGCGGGTGTTTGCTGAGATGGCGCGCCGCGATTATTTCCGGCAAACATGGGAAGGGATTGAAGAAGCCGAACGACTCGGCCTGAAGCCGATCAAGCTGAATGTTGTGTTGGTGCGTGGCGTGAACGACGGCGAGATACTGAAGTTTGCCCGGCTTGCGCGCGAGCGTTCGTTTGTCATCCGCTTCATTGAGTTCATGCCGATAGGAAAAGACGACGGCTGGTCCAATGACAAAGTCGTGACGACGCAGGAAGTGCTGGAAAAGATCAATGCGTACGCGTCTCTCATTCCCGTACAATCAACAAACGAAAAAGCCCCTGCCGAAAAATACGTCTTCGCCGACGGTAACGGAGAGATCGGATTTATCAGCTCGGTGAGCCGGCCGTTTTGCGCTGACTGCGACCGTGTTCGTCTTACGAGTGAAGGCAAGTTCCGCACGTGTTTGTTCTCTCTCGTTGAAACCGATCTACGCGCACTTTTGCGGGGCGATGCCGGCGATACGGAGATCTCCGATGCCCTGATATGTGCGGTATCAAAAAAAGAAGAAGGCCATCTCATTAATCGTCCCGGGTTCATCCGGCCCGAAAGAACGATGAGCGCGATTGGTGGGTGAGCGCGAGAGGATCGCAGAAGAGCAGGGAGGCATCAGAATAGGGCAAACACTAAAAAGCTGAAAAACTCAAGCCGCTTCTAATTTCCTGACGTGAAGGATTTCATCATGTTTGAGGGGTTCGATATTCCCTTCATCGACAACAACCAGTGCAACGGTTTCTCCAGCCGCAGTAAAGAACTCCACTGCATATCCGGTTTGTTGTCCACGTGACAACTTCTCGACAACAGTTCCGATATCACCCTTACGCAGCCGCTGTTGAGGAATGTCTTTTGTCAACGCAACTTCTTTATAGATCTCTGTCATGACAGCGACCTCCATTTTGTGGGTACAAGCGTAATGAACTGTGTTTTCCCGGTATCGAATCGTTCAATCCAGAATGTTGTCACATCAAGGTTGCCCCTGGCACCTCCCAAAACGCCACGTACGGAATGCACGCGCCCATATTTTGTATCTTGAGAAGAGTGTACATCGTTGTGCGAGATAATCTTTCGGATTGCGAATTCCAGCTCTTTTCCGATTCTCGCGGGTAAATCCGATCCTTGCAAGCAACTTTGATTTATCATTTCTTTCACGTGGCAACAACAAATAGTCCGTTAGTTTCGATTCAGCAATTATTGAATCTTCAGGCAGCTTCAAACAGTTTCCCTTGTTCTTGTTTATCTGTAATAATGTAAGATTCAGCAGCGTAAAAGTACAGTCAGCGGGCAGGGCCGAAGTAAAAACGCGTTGCGAAATCAAAAAGAGCACATCTCATTAACCGTCCAGGTTTCGTCCGGCCTGAAAGGACGATGAACTCGATTGGGGGTAGCGATGCGTTGGTTTGATTTTCTTCTGATGAATATTTCCTGAAGAGTCCGACAGTGTCGGGCTTTTTCTTTGATGCCAATCTCAATCTTTCTATATTTCCCACCAGATTTTCAGGTCTGTCCGAAGGACTCCTTTGGAGAAGCCCGGTCTTTGCAATTCATTTTTTATCCCTATCCTAAATGATGGGGTTATCACTCATGCCAACATTCGCTGCCATCGATGTCGGTTCAAACGCCATCCGCCTCGTCATCGGGACGGTGGATGGAGAACGCAATCTTCACATCGTCGAGAACATTCGCGAGCCTGTTCGTCTGGGCCAGGATGTGTTCACGAAAGGAACGATCGCCGAAGAGACAATCGAAAAAGCCGCAGAGGCATTCTCCCGTTTCAAGAGCAAGATCGAAGCGCATGACGCGAAGTGGACGAAGGCCGTTGCAACGAGCGCTACACGCGAAGCGCAGAACAAAGAGATCTTCATCGACCGCATCGAGCAGGTGAGCGGAATTGAGATCAACGTTATCAGCGGCGAAGAGGAGGCACGCCTCATCCATCTTGCCGTTTCGTCGAAAATCAATTTGAAGGGCAAGCACGCCATGCTTGTCGATATCGGCGGCGGCAGCGCGGAGATCACGCTCACGTCGGACGGACAGATTCTTTCCACCGAAAGCTACAAGATGGGATCTGTCCGCTTGCTGCAAGTGCTCGAAGAAAAAAAGCACGGCGAGAAGCACTTCAACCAGCTTGTGAATGAGTATGTGGATGCGACGCAAAAGCGGATGAAAAAAGAGTTGGGCAAAGAGAAGATAGATCTCTGCGTCGGCACCGGCGGCAATATTGAATCGCTCGGAGATTTACGAAAAGAGCTTTTCAATAAAGATAAGAACACGGTCATCACAACTGAAGAGTTGGATATTCTTGTCAAGAAGCTGCAGAGCCTGACGTACGAAGAGCGCGTGCAACAGCTTCGCTTGCGTCCTGACAGGGCCGATGTCATCGTCCCCGCGTCGATTGTGTTGCAAAAAATTGTCAAGCAGGCAGGCGTGAACGAAGTCGAAGTTCCGGGAGTTGGCCTGAAGGACGGCCTCCTTGCGGATATGGTTCAGGAGTTGTACGGCGAGAAAAAAACTTCATCCCGCGACCAGGTGATGACTTCGGCGCTGCAACTCGGCAGAAAATATATGTTCGACGAA
>JBBRUI010000003.1:0-43756 GCA_038247945.1 Bacteroidota bacterium
GAGATGAAACACGGCCCGATTGCATTGATTGATGAGAATATGCCGGTGGTGTTCATCGTACCGAAAGATGGCATCTATGATAAAGTGATGAGCAACCTGCAGGAAGTTCGTGCCCGCCGCGGCCGCATTATCGCCGTTGCGAATGAGGATGACCGCGAGATCGAAAAGCTTGCAGAGTTCGTCATCCGCGTGCCGCGCACCTACGGATATTTCGGCCCGATTATCAACATCATTCCGCTTCAATTGCTTTCGTATTACATGGCGGTTGCGCGGGGAACCGACGTCGATCAGCCGCGCAATCTCGCCAAGAGCGTAACAGTAGAATAGTCTTCAATAAAGGAACTCCGGTGAATACAACTTTCTCATACAGCAAGAACGAATGGGGACTCATTCTGGGGGCTTCAAGCGGGTTTGGCGCTGCAACTGCGCGTGAACTTGCACGTCACGGCATGAGCATCATCGGTGTCCACTTCGACCGCGCTGCAGGTATGCCGGCGGTCGATGCGTTGACAAAAGAACTCGAAGGATATGGAGTGAAGGCGCGCTTCTTCAATGTGAACGCCTCCGATGCGCAGAAGCGTGCGGAAGTTCTGGACACGATGAAGAAGGAATTTGAAGGCGACTCATCCAACACCATCCGCGTGCTCATGCATTCGCTCGCGTTCGGAAGTTTGAAGCCGCTCGTATCGCGGAAGGCCGGAGTGTCGCTGACGCAGGCACAGATTGAAATGACACTGGACGTGATGGCGAATTCGCTTGTCTATTGGACTCAGGCGGTAGTAGAGTGTGGTATGATGAAACGCGGCGGCCGCATTTTTGCAATGACCTCTTCGGGCGGACATTCATCTTTGCTGAATTACGGAGCAGTCTCTGCCGCGAAAGCTGCACTTGAATCGTACATCCGGCAGCTTTCGCTCGAACTGGGACCAATGGGAATTACTGCAAATACAATTCTGGGCGGCGTGACCAACACGCCTGCTCTTCAAAAGATTCCTGGCGCGGTTGAAATGCTTGAAGTGTCAAAAGCCCGAAATCCTTCAACACGCAATTGCACACCGGAAGATGTTGCCAAAGCTATCGCACTTCTCGCGCATGACGATGCCTATTACATAGCCGGGAACGTAATCCGCGTTGATGGTGGAGAAGATTACGTGCAGTACATAGGCAAGATCAGCGTGCCGAAATTGGACGAGTAACCCCTCTCTCCGAAAATGTAAACTCCTGCGTTGCCGAACCCCAAAACCTTTGGTACTCAATCGGATTTTTCTTATACTTACTAAAGAAATTTGGATCCCGCCAGGAAAGCGTCGGGATCCTGAATTTCTCAACGAACTTAGCTTTGCCGCAACAACACGGCTCGCTAAGTTCGGAGAAATTCGGACAGGTAGCTCAGTTGGTAGAGCAATGGACTGAAAATCCATGTGTCGGGGGTTCAATTCCCTCCCTGTCCACACAAAAGGCATTAGCGGTTTGCGAACGCCTTTTTAATTGCAAGTGGCCATGTTAACCATGTCTTTTCTTGCATTTGATTTTCGCTCGCCGTACCATAAGTCAAAGACCTTCCAACCTTCGCTTGTAGCCTCAACAGCAGAGTGTATTCATGGCCCTTCGGCTGATTTGGGGAAGGACGCGTGCCCGTCATCGGTTTACACACGCAGAAGTCACACTCGTTCTTCTTGTTCTGATACTGTTCTTCTCCCGATGCGACACTGTTGATCCTCCGCCGCCGGCTGTTGTTCCGGCAACCGCACTCCTTTCTCAATCCGAAGTCGAATCCATTCTCGCCCACGCTGTCGAGCAAGCACAGCGAGTCAATCAAAAAGTCATCGTTGCAATTTCGGACCGCGAAGGAAACATCCTCGGTGTGTTCAGAATGACGGGGGCGCGATTGGATTCCACTCTTGTTCAGGTCAATGGATTATCGGTGAGCGTAACCAACATCGACATTTCCATTCGGAAGGCGCGTACAGCAGCATTTCTCAGCAGCAACCAAAATGCGTTTTCGACCACGACCGCAAGCTTCATTACACGTCCGCATTTTCCTCCGGGCGTTTCCAACACTGCGGCGGGTCCGTTGTTCGGTGTTGGATTTTCGAGCCTTCCGTTTGGCGATATCATGCCCAACGGCAGCGCTCTAAACGACAAGCCCGGCGGCATTCCGATTTACAAAGGGGGAATTCTTGCCGGTGGGGTTGGCATCACGGGCGCAACTTCGCAATTCGATTCGGTATTGTGCACAGGACAAAGTCTTGATGAGACCATCGCGCAAGGTTCGCTTGCCGAATTTTCAGTTCCTCCGGAGAAGCGGGGCGACAATATTTTTATAGATGGAATTCGATTTCTCTACGCGAATACGACAATGCCCGGAGGGAATTTCACACTCACGTTTACGTCCGCATTGACGTTCGGGGCAATTGAAGCCGCGTATCCGACACGAGGAACACCCGCCCAAAAATTTCCCGCTGCTGGCGTAGTAATGTTGGGGGGTCCATTCGACTTTCGAATCAGAGGAAGCCTGTTAGGAGGCCTCTCGGAATCGGAAGTTCGGAGAATAATTGATCAAGCCGCAGGGCAAGCCGCAAAAACGCGTGCGGCAATTCGTCGCCCGGTTGGCGTTGCTGCACAGGTGTTCATCTCGGTAGTTGATGTCGACGGCTCCGTCCTCGGTATCTGGCGAACTCCCGACGCAACGATCTTCAGTTACGACGTGAGCGCGCAAAAGGCGCGGACTGCGCTAGCGTTCAGCAATCCGGGCAAAGCGGGATTTGGCGATGTCATTCGCGGCATCCTTGGCCTTACCTCAACACAGCCGCTGGCGATGACAACACGTGCGGTTGGATTCTTAAGCCAGGATTTCTACCCGCCGGGCATAGACCGTGACTCTCTCGGCATTCGCCGTGAACCGGGTCCGTTGTTTGAAGGAACCGATTTTAAGTATCAGCGACGCTTGCTGGGACTCGCCGGTTTGCCGGCGTATGGCAATGGCATTACAATTTTTCCCGGCGGCATTCCTCTGTACAAGAACGGCGTACTCGTTGGTGCGATCGGGATCAGCGGTGATGGGGTGGATCAGGATGATTTGATTGCGTCTGCCGGGACTGTCGGGTTTGAGGCGCCGTCTGCTATCCGGTGCGATCAGTTCTTCTACAAAAATATTCGCCTTCCGTATATCAAAACTCCACGCAATCCTGAAATCCAATGATCTCTTTCTCTCAAAATGATGGAAAGCTTTTTTGCGGGTTGATCGGGTTGATGATTATTTCTCTTTGGTCAACGTCGGCTCTGGGACAGATGAAGGAATCACAAGCCGGTAAAGATTCCCTAAAAGCCGTGGCTGATTCCGCGACCGGACGGCAGGGGTTGATGGACTTTGAAGTAATAGAGAATCGCTGGCGCATAAAAGCTCCGCCTCATGAACTCAGTGTTGAAGGCAGTGTCATCGATCCCTACAACCAAAATGTGTTGAAAGGCGATTATCCGATCATCGGGCAGAACACATTTTTTATTCTTACTGCTGCTGCGGAGAATTTCGTCGAAGCTTCACGCACTCCGACACCCAGCGGCGTCAGCTCAATCGATCCGAAGAGCGAAGACTTTTTTGGAAGAGGTGAAAAGTTATTTGTAAACGAAAGCGCCAGGCTAAGCTTTGAGTTGTATGGCGGAGATGTCGCATTCAGGCCGCGTGACTGGGAGTTGAAAGTAACTGCAGTGTTTAACCTCAACTACATCAACACAAAAGAAAACAACGGCGACAATATCAATGTGCGAAAAGGAGACGACCGCACAGACCACCACATTGCTTTTCAGGAATTGTTCTTCGAGAAACATCTGTTCAACGTGAGCGATCGGTTTGATTTTGTTTCGATGAAAATCGGCATTCAGAAATTCGGCAGCGATTTCAGAAACTTTATTTTCAGCGATTTCAATCTCGGCGCACGCCTATTCGGCAATTTGAATTCAAACCGCATTCAATGGAATCTGATCTACCTGCCGATGCTTGAAAAAGAAACGAACAGCGAGCTGAACACTGTCTTCGAAAAAAGGGAACAGGATGTCGCAATTGCCAATGTGTACATACAGGATTGGCTCGCGCTCGGCTACACAACACAGTTCAGCGTTCATTACAACCATGATAAGCCGAGCGTTCACTTCGATGAGAACGGATTTCCGGTTCGTCCTGCAGTTGCCGGCAACACGAAGCCGCACGACATCAAAGCGTATTACGCCGGATGGACGGGCGACGGACATTTCGGATGGCTGAACATCACACACGCATTCTATCAGGTATTCGGCGAAGATGATTTCAATTCGTTTGCCGGAAAGAAAATCTCCATCAATGCACAGATGGCGGCGCTTGAGCTTTCGGTTGATGACGATTGGCAGCGCTTCCGCATTTCGGGATTCTACGCTTCAGGTGATGACAATATCAGCGACGACGTTGGGAAAGGGTTCGATGCAATCGTTGACGAGCCGGTCTTTGCGGGCGGCGCATTCAGTTGGTGGAATTCCCAGCGAGTGGGATTGCAGGGCGTCGGACTTGTGCAGAAAAAAAGTTTTCTCAACACGCTGCGCAGCAGTAAGACGGAAGGTCAGGCGAACTTCGTCAACCCCGGACTTCTTCTCGCTAACATTGGTTACGACGCCGACATCACGCCAAAAATAAGAGCAGTTCTCAACGTCAACTATCTTCGGTTCGTCAACACGGCAGTGCTGGTTGATTTCACGAATCAGAATTCAATCCACAAACAAATCGGGCTTGATTTCAGTCTGGGTGTCATTTACAGGCCGTTCCTGAACAACAACGCGATCTTCACATTCGGATTCTCTGCCCTATCCCCGATGGCGGGGTTCAGAGATTTGTATAAGACAAATCAGATTCAGTATGCGTTCTTCACGTCGTTGGTGTTTACGTATTGAGTGATTTGATATTCGCAATTCGGTGTTCCTTGTTCGACATTGGTTTTCCGAATCATGAATATTGAACAAGGAAGTTTGTCCGAAGGACTCCTTCGGAGAACGATGAAGTTTTCCAGGAACCAGTTGAGACTCACGAGTATTGAAGGTGTGTAGGATGAACATTGTTACTCGATGCTCCTTAAAATTTCTTTCGTTGATGTTGCTGCTACCGTTGTGCACCCCATGTTCTCGCGCGCAAGAGAACAACCTCATCAACCAAACCCAAGCCGACGCCGACCGCAAAAGCAAAGGCTGCATTACATGTCACGGCGGCATCGAGCCGATGCACAAGAGCACAGCAGTCAAGCTTGGCTGCGTTGATTGTCACGGCGGTAATGCCGATGCAACGACGATAAAGGACGGACACGTCCAGCCAAAATACGCGGAGCGTTGGAAGACTTCTGCAAATCCCGAGCGGACGTACACGCTGCTGAACGAAGAGTATCCCGGTTACGTCCGCTTTGTGAACCCCGGCGATTTGCGCTCTGCAGACAAAGCGTGCGGGCCATGCCACAACCAATCTTCCGACCCGATTGTGCGCAACGTGCAGAAAAGTATGATGACAACGTCCGCATTATTGTTCGGCGGCGCAGCGTATAACAACGGAATACTCCCCACAAAAAACTATGTACTTGGAGAGAGTTACAGTCCGGAGGGCAAGCCGCAGCGCATTAACACCGTTCCCGCACCGAGCGCGGAGGACATGAAGAACAAGGGCGTGCTGCCGTTTGTGCTTCCCCTGCCGCGATGGGAAATCACCCAGCCGCCGGATAACTTCCGGAGTTTCGAGCGCGGAGGAAAAGTTTCCCGCATCAATCCGTCTGATATAGGAATTCCGAATCCGTTTGAAGAACCGGGACGACCGGACAATAAACTCAGCGACAGAGGAACAGGGACTCAACTTCGCATCAGCTCGCCGATACTGAACATCCATAAGAGTCGGCTCAACGATCCGCATCTTTCATTTCTCGGAACGAATGACCATCCCGGCGATTATCGTTCAAGCGGATGCACGGGTTGTCACGTTGTGTACGCGAACGATCGCTCGACTTTTAATGCAGGACCGTATGCAAAGTTCGGCAACCGTGGCCAATCGCAATCTGCCGATAAAACAATATCGAAGTCTGAGCCGGGACATCCTATCAAACATCAATTCACACGTTCTATTCCATCCAGCCAGTGCATGAGCTGTCACATGCATCAGCCGAATTCTTTTGTCAACACGTATCTCGGTTTTCAGATGTGGGATTATGAAACGGATGGCGAGCAAATGTATCCGAAGCAACAGAAATATCCGACGGCTTCGGAATCTTTTTCCATGCTTGAGAAAAATCCTGAAGAAGCTGTGCTGAGAGGAAACTGGAGCAATGAAGAATTCCTTGCGAACGTCAGCGGATTGAATCCGCAACTCTCTCATACTCAGTTCTCTGATTATCACGGTCATGGCTGGGTGTTTCGCGCCGTGTTCAAGAAGGATCGAAAGGGAAATCTGTTAGATAAGGACGGCAAGATCATTCCAGAGAATTCTCCGTTCAAGTTCGAGGGTGTTGTTCCGGTTGAAGGAGTTACACCGAAGGCTTCTGTTGTTGGAAGTCAAAAATCGCAGAAGGCCGTCCATCTCAAAGACATCCATCTCGAAAAAGGAATGCACTGCGTTGATTGTCATTTCAAGCAAGATGTACACGGAAATGGAAATCTCGTCGGAGAGTTTCACAATGCAGTTGAGATTCAATGCGTTGATTGCCATGGAACAGTTGGAGCAAAAGCGGCTCTCAAGACATCCGGAGTTGCCGCGCCGGCGGGCGGAAGTGATTTGAGCGAGATGTATACACCATTCGGCGAGCGACGTTTTCGAAAATCCGGCGGAAGAATTACGCAACGCTCCACGTTGGTCGATACGCTTCAATGGGAGATTCTGCAAACTGCAGACGCACATAAATCCAACAAGAAAGCTGAAGCTGCCCATCTGATGATGAGAGATGGAAGAATTGGAAAGTCGGGAACGGATGAGGATATGCTCGCCCATTCATACAAGAAAATGGAATGTCAGAGCTGCCACACGTCGTGGATAACAAACTGCTTCGGATGCCATTTGCCCCAGCAAGCGAACTGGAAGAAGCAGATGAACCACTACGAAGGAGAAACCTCGCGCAACTGGACGAGCTACAATCCGCAGATTGCACGCGACGAAGGCTACATGCTCGGCATCGCAGGAACGACGAAAGGAAATAAAATTACGACCGTTCGCTCGTCGAGCGCGCTGGTGTTGAGTTCAGTGAATGCAAACCGCGAACAAATCTACAATCAGCAAGCGCCGATTTCTTCACCGGGGTTCAGCAGCCAGGCGTTCAATCCGCATTTCGCTCATACCGTCCGAGCAACGGAAACGAGAACATGCACGGACTGTCATCTCTCATCAAAAAATGATAACAACGCGTGGATGGCGCAACTGCTGTTGCAGGGAACGAACTTTGTGAACTTCATGGGAAAGTACGTTTATGTTGCAGCGGGGAACGGCGGTGTCGAAGCGGTGCAAGTGACCGAGCAGGATGAGCCGCAAGCCGTCATCGGGAGTTATCTGCAATCTCTGGCTTATCCGGATAACTTCCGGGAACACACGCAGAAAAAAATGGAGCTCCAAACCTCCTACCATCACGGCGGTGAGATTCTGAATGCTCAGTTGCGCGGCGAATACTTGTTTGCTGCGTGTGGTGAGGGCGGCTTCCGCGCCTACGATGTGGCGAACATTGACAACAAGGGATTCTCGGAACGCATCATTACATCACCCGTTTCCGCGTTCGGGCAGAATACGCATGTGAAATCCCGCTACGCGACGGCTGTCGCATTGCCGACGACTATGCCAATCGATACGCGGCGAGTTTACAGGCCGGAGAATCAGGAGCAAGGTCCTCTTCATCCTTTGTATAGCTACGCGTACATCACGGACAAGTATGAAGGACTGATTATTGTCGACGTGATGAATCTGGTCGATGCCGACCCGCGCAATAATTTTCTTGAACGGGCTTTGACATTTAATCCCGATGGTATGTTGAACGGCGCCGTGAACCTGACAGTTGCAGGCAAGTACGTTTACATCTGCTGCGACCGCGGGATCGTCGTCCTCAATATCGACGACCCATTGAAACCACGGGTCGTAGGAGAAGTTGGAACGGCATTCATAAAGAAGCCCAAAGCAATTGCAGTTCAATTCCGTTACGCGTTTGTATGCGATGCTGAAGGAGTGAAGGTCCTCGATCTGACACTAAAGGAAGAACCAAAGCCGGTGAAGGGGAGTTTTATTCCTCTTCAGGATGCAAACGACATCTATGTTGCGCGAACATATGCTTACGTTGCTGCAGGGTCCCAGGGTCTTGCGATACTCGATGTGGAAAATCCGGAAGCGATGAAGATCGAAAAAATCTTCACTGCCGATGGCGTCATCAACGATGCACAGGGAGTGAAGGTGGCGTCAACGAACGCGAGTTTGTTTGCGTATGTTGCCGATGGACGGAATGGCTTGAGGGTTATTCAATTGACGTCGCCGAAAACTGTTCCCGGATATCTCGGTTTCAGTCCGAAGCCCGCGCCGCAACTGATTGCAACGAAGAGGATGAGCGGCCGCGCCCTTGCAGTTTCCAAAGGATTGGACAGAGATAGGGCGGTTGATGAAAGCGGCAATCAGGTGAGTGTGTTCGGAAGGCTTGGCTCCCGTCCGTTTACACTGGAAGAGATGCAGCGGATGTATATGAAGGATGGAAAAGTTTGGACGGTGGCGGATGATGGAATCATCAAATATAAGAAATGAAACGAATTAGATTCGTAGGACTATTGAGTGTATTCATTCTGACCCAGGCTTTGCCGCAGGGCAAGTATCAAACTGTCGGCCCGGAAGGCTGCGGTTCTACAAAGAACAATTGCCATGCCTCGGAAAACAAGAACATGGTGGACAAGCATAAGAACTCCCTTGATTTTGCTCAAAGCGAAGAGGCAGCCGGGTATGCAGAAAAATCAGGCGTTGGCGCGGCGAACATGCTGAAGGGGAACTCCAAATGCATGGAGTGTCACGGAACCGTGGTCTCAGGCAGAGAGACGAAGGAAGGAGAAGAAGGCGTGAGTTGCGAAAGCTGTCACGGCGCGGGAAGCGGCTACAAGGATGTACACTCGGAAGGACCGAAAGGCGCGGCGGGGAGTGTCCGGGATGGCTATTCCAAATCACTCCCATTGGGAATGATTGATCTGAAGAAACAAGAAATCCTTGCCGCGGCTTGCGTGCGGTGCCATCTTCTCACCGATCAAAAAATTCTCAGCGCCGGCCACCCGGACGGTATCAAATTCAACTACAAATCCGGAATGAAGTCCGTTGCAAAGCATTGGAAATACCGCGACCAGGGAAACATTCCGGACCAGCCGGTATTCAAAGCAGCAGTCGGAAAAAAAGGGCCGACCGGTAAGGCAGTAAGGGCTGTAGTATCCGCAGGTAGCGAAGCTCCGCCCGCAAAAACCCGGGCCGAGAAACCTCAAAGGGCAACTCCTGATGTGCCGTCAACAACATCGACCGAGACACTGCCCGTTGCAAAAATGACCGTAAGTAACGCGGAAGATGAACCGGCGCCGGTCCGCGTTCGCAAACTTCCGCCTCCGCCGAGGACCCCGACAGCAGATTTGAGCATAGCGCCTTCACCTACAAAAGAGCCGATCGTATTGCCGCCATTTCCGATAATTACAGACAGCACGCGCATTGATCAAACACTTTTGTTGTTGAGACGGCGGCTGGAGTTGTTGTATAGGAAAGTTGGATCATGAACAATGGAATAACAATGTCGGCACAAACAAAAACAATGAATCAACAAAGATGAGCATCGGTCAGACGCAACTTAAACGTCTCGAGCAATATAAAGATCGTTGGACGTCCTTTGGCGGGAACACCGGCATCATCGAGCTTTCCGAGAAACCAACGCCTGACGTCTTGAAGAAGTACGACATTTTCAAGGACTACGACGACAAGTTCCTCGAGAAAATTTCACCCGATGTTTCGATTGCGCGATGGAAAGCGGGAACGTTGCTGTTTGAAGAGGGAAGTTATGTCGATATAGCTTTCTATATCGTCTCGGGCGGTGTGGATGTATACCTTCAGAAGCAACAAGCCGCTGCTGCGCCGATCTTTGGAGGTTCGCGTACAAAACTCATGACGGCGCCTTTGGCAGGACAAACCAGGGTTTCTTCAGGTGGTACGAAATTCGGTTCTGCCCCGAGCGCCCCGAAGAGGGAACCCGGTTCAACTTCAATTACATTTCTTGCCTCAATGAGTTTTGATTTGCCGACCGGCGGAACGATAAAGCTTTCAGCGGGAGATATCTTCGGAGAAATTGGGGCGCTTAGTGGTTGGCCGCAATCCGCGACAGCAAAGACAACTTCGGAATGTCAACTAATCCAGATTCGTACAGCAGCGCTTCGCATCATGCGCAAACGGTCCGCGGGACTCAAAGCACGGCTCGACAAACTTTACAAAGAACGGACATTGACCTCACAGCTTCAGGCAACGCCGCTGTTCAGAGAAATAGGCGAAGCCTCGCTCAAAACTCTCGCTCAGAAGGTCGAGCTGATCTCCTGTGAACCTGACGAAGTAATTACCAAAGAGGGCGAGTTCGCCGACGCGTTGTATCTTGTGCGCTCGGGTTTCATCAAGCTGTCTCAAAAATTGGGAGAGGGAAACATCGTTGTTTCGTATCTCTCAAAAGGAAATATTTTTGGAGACGCTGAATTATTGTTGGATGGAGAACATACATGGCTTTACACTGCTTCGTCTCAAGAATACTCCGAGTTGGTAAAGATATCCCGTTCCGACTTCCGGTCGGTACTTGCGGAGAATCCAGCGATGGAGAGATTACTGTGGGAATCGGTCGTCGCGAGAACGAAGGAGGCAGGCTACAGCAAGCGCAACATCAACCAATCGGAATTCATTTCCACCGCGTTGAACGAGGGATTGGTAGAAGGGAACAGCATTCTTGTTATCGATCTTAATGTCTGTACGCGCTGCGATGATTGCGTCCGCGGCTGTTCCGATACGCACGGCGGCATCCCGCGGTTTGTTCGTGAGGGAAACAAAATTGGAAACTTCCTCGTCACGCGGGCGTGTTATCATTGCGAAGATCCTGTATGCCTGATAGGTTGTCCGACCGGAGCAATTCGCCGGACCGATGTTGGTGACGTTGTCGCAATCGATGACAACCTTTGCATCGGCTGCTCTTCGTGCGCGAACAATTGTCCGTACGATGCAATCACCATGCATGACACTGGCGAGATGTGGCCCGGCGATATGATTCCCGAGGGACTGCGCGGAAAAGAAAAGCAGCTTGCCACCAAATGCGACCTTTGCTATCAAGACCCCGCTGGTCCGGCTTGTGTGCGGAGTTGCCCGCATGGCTGTGCCGTGCGCGTGGGCGATGTGCAGGAGTTTAGAAGCTTGTTGTGGAAAGATGTGTAGAATGTCGAATACTGAACAAGCCTGCCTGCCGTCAGGCAGGGAATATTGTCCGAAGGACTCCTTCGGAGAATGACGAAGTACTTCGATATTTATGAGTCGACATTTCTTGTTCGATATTCTTTTCAAAAGGAAAAATGAAAGAGCTTTTCAAAAGACTTCAGCTTGATCGCTTTGTTCGCTCGCCCGAATGGGCAGTTGCGCTTATTGTTGCGACAGTCATCTGCTGTGCTGTGTACGCGCTGAACGCTCTGGTTTCAGAAATAAATCCCGGTAACTGGTGGGGATTGACATACGGAATAATTTCCTCCCTGCTTATGTTCGGTGCAGGACTGTACGGCGTACGCAGGCGGATGTTAAATCGGAACCTGGGTAATTCAAAAGTGTGGGTGCAGTTTCACATCTATGGCGGAGCGCTTGCAGGCGTACTCGTCCTTATGCATACAGGCTTTCGTTTGCCGTATGGCCTGTTCAACTGGCTGCTGTGGCTGCTTTCTATATGGGTAACGGTAAGCGGATTGCTCGGCGTTGCATTGCAGCGATGGATACACCGTATTCTTTCCTCCGCGCTTTCGATTGAAGCGATATACGAAAGAATCCCGGAACTGGTGATGCAGTTGCGCGAGCGGGCGGAGAAACTGGTTGCATCGTGTGCCGAACCTATCCAGGATTTTTACAGGGCCAATGTTGCGGCTACGTTGGCAGCACCCGAGGCTCGACTTATTTATTACTTCGATATTACCGGCGGCGTACAATCACGAGTGAAGCAATTTGAATTTCTCAGACGCGTGCTTTCATCAGATGAAAAAGAAATATTCGACAAGATTCAAGGAATTTACAAATCGAAATTGGAATTGGACGCTCATTATTCTCTTCAGCGCTCATTGCGGTGGTGGTTGTACACGCACGTGCCGGCTTCGTTCGTTCTGTTGCTCATGATCGCATTTCATATTTTCGCAGTTTTATATTACTAGAATGGCAAAACCCGGAAACGAAAACAGAAGGAAGGGAACATTCGCCCGCGGGTTGCTTCCCGTTGCGAAAACGTATATCCGTCCCGTCACGCGAAAAAAGCTGGCGATTCTCGGCGGTATCGGTTGCGCACTGGTTGCGCTCTATTATGTTGCCGATGCGTTTCTTCTGAGCAGCACATTCCTTTCCGGCGGACCGCTTTCCGCTAACCATTCAAATTTTGAAAGTGAATGCGCAAAGTGTCATCAGTCGTTCCGAGGCGTTGTAAATTCCAAGTGCTCGGTCTGTCATGAAAAGACAAACGACAAGCTCGGCGTGTACACGTTCAAAGCACATTATCTGCACAGGTCGGAGGAAACGAAACGGATTCAGGATGGGATGTCAAAGCACGGAAAGGATGAAACAAACTGCGCTTCCTGCCATCCCGATCATCGTGGCCGCGGCGCGGCGATTACGCGTGTGCTCGATTCGCAATGCGCTCAATGTCATTACTCATCGTTCAACAAAGATCATCCGCCGTTCCGTCTCCTTGCTGTCGCTGACGATTCTACATTGAAGATGACACACGTGAAGCACACGAAGGAACTCCTGAAGAAATTAAACACGCCGAACATCGAGCAGGCTTGCCTCTACTGCCACAATCCGCAACCAGATGGGAAAGGTTTCAAGGCGCTTGACTTCGATATGCACTGCGCTGATTGTCATCTCACCACATCTTCTGAAACGCCCGCATTGACAATAAAGGATGCTTCGATCGCTGCATCTCCGGGTGTTGAGACGCTTGAGACGATTCAGCGCCGCAAAGGTCCCGGTACGATCTGGGCTTTCTACACAAACCCGAATGAGTTCAGTGTATCAAATGGGAAAGTAAAGAAATCGCCCGTCTACCATCGTGATCCATGGATACTCGAAAATCTGAAGCAGATATACCGGACTCTGTATTCGGATTCAAGCCTTGCGGATTTGTTAAACGCATCGGGACGCGGGGCAACAAAGAGTAAACAACAAATTTATGCTGAGGCGATCAAGACGCTGCGGGATTATGTGGCCGGGCTCCGTTCGCGGCCTGAGCCTGAAGTGCAAATGGAATTGGTCAGGATCGATTCGTTGCTGAACGCGGCGGAGAGTAAGATCATGAGGGGCAGAGAAATACTTCCTGACCTTATGCCGATGATGAAAATGATTTCGGAGAATTCATCGCTGACCCAAGAACAGCGTGCCGCTCTTGAAGACTTTGCCCTGAAGCTTACTCGGCCTTGCCAGGAATGTCACATGGTGGAACACGCTTCGATTCTTAGCGTGAAGGCGAGCCAGCGAACTTTCCAACGCGCAGAGTTCGATCATCGTGCGCACATCACACAGCGCCGTTGCCTTGAATGTCACGATGTTATTCCGGTAGAGCAAGCCCTTGCCGGTGATACGACAGGCATTGCGGTGATAGATAAAGCTTCTACGAAAAATATTCCCGGTATTCAGAATTGTTATGAATGCCATACGAAAGATGCAGGTTCCAATGCCTGCGTCACCTGCCATTTCATGCATCCGAACAAGGAGAACAGAGGAAGCTTGCAACTTTTTGTAACGAAGCAATGACATGAAAGCCAAACTGTTTTGCAAAACGGGACAACTCTCCGGCGCAACATTCGAGATTCAACCCGTCACCACGATCGGGAAGAATGCTGAGAATACAATTCAATTGTACCCCGCGTTGATTTCGGGAAAACATGCGCGCATTTCCTTCGATGAAAAATCGAACGGATATTTTCTCGAAGACCTGAACAGCCGGAACGGTACGCGCCTCGACGGAATGAGGGTACGGGGGAAAGAACGGTTGGGCAAATTGAACGTCATAACATTCGCCGACACATTTGATTTCTTTTTTCAGATTGTCGAGGCAGGGGCTTCGTCGTCACCTGCTTCGCAACCTGCAAAATCGCCAACCTTGCAACGGCCGGAACCCGTTCCTCGTCCGAACGTCAAACAGCCCGTGACCGAAGTGAATAAGGAATTCGCTCCAATACCCGAGATTGAAGTTGAAGCAAGACAAAAAACAATTTTGGATGACGGTGGTTTCGTTTTTCCTTCAATTTTAGAGGAAAAGAAGAATGAAACGCCCGCAGCAGCGCGAACGAAAGTCGGCGTAGAATTTACGCCTCTACCGTCGTTCAGTCCTGAAAGCGCCCGGCGCGCTGAATTGGAGCGAGCTGCAGGGCAACAGGTTGCTCCGAAATATGTTCTGATTTTTGAGACGCTGAAAGACGGACCGAAAACTTTTGATATAAAAGAAGGATCTACAATTGTTGGACGTGACGCCTCCTGTGCGATTCCAGTCGACGATGGCTCGGTCTCTCGAAAACACGCGGAGTTTGTCTTCGAGCGCGGCAGGCTTACCCTCAAAGATCTCGGAAGCAAGAACCACACGCACATTGATGACCAGAGAATCTCACGGGAGGTGGAGTTGCGAGAAGGGATGGAAATCAGTTTCGGACTTTTGAAGGCCCGGTTGGTGAAGAAGCCTACAAAATGAAAATTCAAAAGAGCATTCAATGCCTGACATAGAATACAAGTCCGATGGGTCGCTGGTTCTAAACCAGCCTGTTCAGCTTCCCGAAGTCCTCGACTTGCTCGTCGTGGGCGGCGGACCTGCGGGAACTGCTGCAGCATTCAGGGCGAAAGAACTGGGACTGAATGTTCTGGTGATCGATTACGACGATTTGATGAAACGGATCCGGGATTATCCGAAAGACAAACTGATCCTTCCCGATTTTGGCGGCGGTGATCAAATGCGCTTTCCGAAAGGCGGCGACTTGATTACCGCGCTGCATTTTTCCGCTCTTGATAAGGATGAGATGGTGAATGAATGGAAGCGTCTGTACGTAACGCACAATGTCCCCGCGAAGATAGGCATAGAACTTCTTGGAATGCAACGACGAAGCGACGGTGTGCTGCAGGTGAAAACATGGAACCATACCATCCGGGCTGAAGAACAGATTCTCGCAAAGCACATTGCAATCGGAATCGGACGCGGCGTACCGCGCCGCTTCGACATCCCCGGCAACACGGATGGCATTGCATACAGGCTTGCTGATGCGCAGGCATACGTGGGCAATCCATCGCTCATCATCGGCGGGGGAACTTCGGCGGCAGAAGCTGTGATTGCAATTTCAAATGCCAAAACAAAAACCCGGGATGCATCGGCTGTCTACTGGGCGTATCGCGGCGATAAGCTTCCCAAAGTTTCCAAAGCGCTCGCGGACGTTTTCTTTGAAGCGTATATGGGCAACGGCAATATTCGATATTTCCCCAATAGTGAACCCGTCGCCGTTGTAACCGCGGACGATAAGCAGGAATATTTTTCGCTGAGGACGGATCGCAAAACAATTGCCGGGCGTCCCAATGAGACCTCCCACCTGGAATTCCTCAAAGATTTTTGCGTTGCATGCATTGGCGAGGATATCCCGGAGGCGTTTCTTTCATCTATCGGTGTCAGCATGGTAACCGGTGGTGCAGCGAACAAAAAGCGCATGTGTGTTTCACCGTTGCTGGAAACGCAACAACCGAACGTCTATCTCATCGGCGATATTCTAAGTCAGGTGTATCTCGAAACAGATGATTTCAAATCTGACCCGTCGGCGTTCCGGGAGGTAAAACATCGTGGCAACATAAAAGCCGGGATGATTGATGGAGTGATTGTCGCGGAAGTTGTTGCTCAAAGGATTGCGGGAAAAAAAGATATCGACGTGCAGGTGGAATTCGTTGCGGATGTTCCTGCAGAAAAATCGAAACCGGCCGGACCGTTGATGACGATTTTATCCTCACTTGAAGATTCATCCACACAAAAGCAAACCGGCGCACAGCAAGAAAGTATCCCATATGCGGTTCTGGTGCGAGTAACTGCCGGTGGAGTGGAAGAAGATGAGTTTCCTCTCAAACACAATGGCGTGACAACGATCGGAAAGAAGTTCTGCGATATTGTTTTTCCCGACGACGTGAATCTCTCCGAACGTCATGCATCTCTGTCGCATGGTCCCGACGGTTTTTCTTTGCGAGATGATGGAAGCCAGACCGGAGTGTTCTTATCTGCTACCGAAGGGAAACCTGTTCAGGTAGCGAACGGAGATCTCATACGACTCGGACGGCAATTCCTGGTCTTCAAGGAAGACAACGGGATTTTTTCTTTCATCCACTACGACCGGACGGGCAAACAGATCGGCAAGCACTCGCTTGCGCCGGAGAAAACTGTTGTTCTTGGCCGCGAAGCTCCTGATATTACTCTTGACGCGTCGGACATGACACTCTCCCGCCGGCATGTTTCTGTTGCCGTGAAAGAGGGACAAGTATTCATCAAGGATTTAAAGAGCGCGAACGGCACGTATCTGAAAGTTCGCAGCGCGACTCCCATCGGGCCCGGGGAAATGTTTCGTGCCGGGAATCAGGCATTCCGGCTGAGTGTGCAAAAAGAAGCTGCTACCGGAAGTGTTCGACTTCAGTCAAGACCGCCCTCTGTTGCCAAACCGAAACCAAAGGCTGATGTATTACCTCCGGAAAAGAAAGCGGAACCTCCCGCGCAGAAGGGAATGGTTGTGGTGTTCAAGAACCTCGGAAAAACAGTTGCGTTCGAACCCGGCCAGACAATCTGCAGCATTGCCGAAAAGAACGGAATCAAAATTGTCGCTGAATGTCATGCAGGCATTTGTGGAAGCGACCCGATCAAGATAGTGTCGGGTAAAGAAAATCTGAGTACTATGGGGGCCGACGAGAAGGGGACATTGGAAGATATCTGTGGTTTGAATCCCGGCGAACACAGGCTTGCGTGTATGGCGAAACCAACCAATACAGTTGAAATAGAAATTACCAGCGCGTGAAAACAATAACCTTTGCGAACCTCACCGACATCGGGCAGGTGCGCACCGAGAATCAGGATGCAGTGGGAAAATTTCCCTCCGATAATCTGGACATTTCATCCCCGAAGGGACAGCTGTTTATAGTGGCAGATGGAATGGGCGGCCATGCAGGCGGACGCGAAGCAAGCCGGCTTGCAGTCGAAACTGTTGCCAAATCATATTTTGACTCGACAGGAACCATCGTAGAGAGTTTGAAGCAGGCTTTCAATGCAGGAAATAAAACGATCTATGAAGAGAGCCTTAACAATCCTCAGTTGCGGGGAATGGGAACGACCTGCATTGCTCTCGTTTTCCAAAAAGGTGTTGCGTACGTTGCGCATGTCGGCGATAGCAGGTTGTATAGAATCACGCCCCGCTCAATTGATCAATTAACGAACGACCATTCGAAGGTCGCAGAGATGGTTCGTCGCGGTATTATCACTGCCGAAGATGCGGAGAATCATCCTGAACGGTCGATGCTGTATCGCGCAATGGGAGTAAGTGCAAGAATGGAATTCGATGTGATGAACGGTCTCCAGTTAAGCTCCGATGAATACTACCTGATGTGTACCGATGGCCTGACCGGCTATCTGGGTCCGGCCGAATTGCAGGAGATTGTTTCCGCTCGTCCGCCAGACGAAGCCTGCTCACTGCTTGTCGAGTATGCGAACCGCCGTGGTGGACTCGATAATATTACTGTTCAGATCATCCACGTTAAAGGCGATAGTTTTCTGAAATCTATGTTGAGTCCGGAGTAACAATGCAGTCGTCCATTATCGGCAAGATTGTAGATAACTATGAAATCACCGCCATCCTCGGCAAGGGCGGGATGGGGGTCGTTTACAAGGCAAAGGATATGACGCTGGATCGCGTCGTTGCGCTGAAGATGATGGATGATAACTTCGCCCGCGATGAGGAGTTTCTCAAGCGGTTCAAGTCCGAAGCAAAAGCGCTTGCGAAACTGCAGAATCCCAACATCGTCAGTGTATTTGCATTACGGGAAACCGAAATCGGGTTTGCGTTGGTGATGGAGTTTGTAGATGGAAATACTCTTGCAGATCGCATTCGCCTGCAAGGCGCAATCCCTCCGGCAATTGCTCTTCCGATTTTCAAACAATTGCTTATTGCGCTCGGCGACGCGCATCGCAACAATGTGATCCACCGGGACATCAAGCCCGGCAACGTTATGATTACAAGCGATAACGTTGTGAAGGTTACGGATTTCGGATTGGCTAAGATTCAGCAAGTAATAAACGCCACCGTTACCATGGGCACCGGCGGCACATTGTACTATATGTCGCCGGAACAAATACGGGCTCTCGCCAATGTCGATGCCCGCGGAGACATCTACTCCTTAGGCATGACGCTGTACGAAACACTTACGGGACGTGTGCCGTTCGAAACCGACGCCACCGATTTCGACATCCGCCAGAAAATTGTTGAAGGGAAGATTCCTTCGCCGGAAAAGTTCAACCCCGCCTTGCCGAAAGACCTCGTGCAGATCGTCATGAAATCCATTCACCGCGACCCGAACAAGCGTTTCCAAACCTGTGCTGAGATGCTCGAGGGGTTATCCAAAGTCGATCTTAAGCGCTACAATGGAAAACATACACCGACGACTGGCGAGCCGTTGCCGGTTCGTGTCAAAGCAAGCCCGCTCTCGCCTTTCCGTTTGAAAGTCTATCTTCCCGTAGCATTGGGTGTGCTTTTGATTGCAGGGTATTTTCTCGTACAGCCATTGCTTACTTCGTCTGCAACACTCAGCATCGATTCTGATCCTGCGGGATCGAAAGTGTTGGTAGATGGAACGCTTATCGGCACGACGCCGATCAAGAATTATTCTGCTGCTGCGGGAAACATGACGGTAAGAGTTGATCGCGAAGGATATTTCGTGAGAGATACCACGCTGTCTCTGAAAGAGGGAGAAAATTCTGCGCTTTCGATTGTGTTGACCAAACTACCCGATCGCTCCTCCCCACCGCTTGAAGAAAAGAAAAATTCGATCGTTACAGAGAAACCCAAAGCCGTGGCTTCTGTGGGTATGGCGACACTGCGGTTGAAGGTGGAGCCGAAGGGAATCGTATCGGTGGATGGAGGAGCAAAATCGAATAATGAAAATGAGTTCCAAGTCACAGCCGGTGAGCGGAGTATACTCTTTGAGAATCCGAAATACGGAAGCAAGCGTATCACAGTCAATGTAAGGCCGGGCGAGATCAAGCAACTGACGTGTTATTTTGAAACGTATGTGAGCATCGTAGCATCGGGGGACGCGGCGTGGGGACTCGTGGTGATCGATGGAAAAACAACAGACGTGCAAACCCCGATCGACGGCTTGCCATTCGGGCCCGGCAAACATCGCATCAGCGTTGCAAAGATCGGATTTGAAACGGTTGAGGGGGAGAAAATTGTCAACGTAGCGCCTTCGTTTGAAAAGAAGACTGAGCGGCTGGCTTTCACGTTGAAAAGAAAGTGATTGTTCATAATGGAAGGGAAAGAGCAATGAGAAAAGCGAAATATATTCTGGCGATGGCGTGCTGTGTTGCGTTCGTTTGCAGTACGTTGAATGCGCAAACAAATATCGGGAAGAAGCTGGATGAAGCGATGAGGCTGTATAATTCTGCAAACTTTGATAAAGCGATCGTGCTATTATCACAATTGGCAGAAGACAAAACCGTCGAGAGCAAAGACAAGAAAAATGTTCTTCTCGCCCTCGGCCGATCGTACATCGCAAAAGGAAATAAGAAGGGAGCCACGACGGCGATGCTGAAGCTGCTGGAGTTGGAACCGCCGATCATCGAGCCCGACCCCGACGCCGAGTGTCCGCCGTTGATGAAAGTTTATTACGAAGCGAGAAAATCAAAATCCGGCACAATGCAGGTTGAGCAGCGGAACGATCCCGGCATCAAGACAATTGCCATCCTCGATTTCGCAAACCGTTCCGTCGACGATAAAAATAAATATGATCCCCTGGAAAAAGGTTTTGCGGAACTCATGATCGATCAGCTCAATGGTTCTGTAAATCTAAAAGTCATTGAACGTGAGAGGATCCAATGGATTTTGAATGAGATAGGATTGGAAAACGATCCCGGGAAGTTCGATCAGTCGTCCGCGGTGCGTGTGGGTAAGCAGCTTGGTGTTCATTCCATCCTCCTGGGAAGCTTCATCAAAGTGAAAGACAACATGAAGCTGCTCGCCCGGCTGGTAAAAGTAGAGACGAGCGAAATTATTGCAACGGAACAAAGCAACGGCGATGCCGATGAGTTTTTTGAGATTGCAGAAAATCTCAGCGTGAAGATCGCAAAGAAAATCAATGCGTCGCTCACGAAAGCCGAAGTGGAAAAGGGAACCGAAACCAAATCGCTTGACGCCATGATGTCGTATTCCGAAGGGCTCGTTCTTCTCGAAAAGGGGAACTACAAAGGCGCATATGAAAAATTCATGCTTGCTCTTCAGATTGATCCCAGGTACGACAAGGCACGGATGAAAGCCGAGAGCCTGAAACCGTTGCTCGGGTAATTTAGATTTGTCGAATGACTACACTCCATCCAGTGCGGGAGGGAAGAGAGTCGATGCCGGACTAGTATTCACTGCAACGGAATTCCCATGCGGAATTTGTTCTTTGCTTTTCTTTTGATCATTACCCTTTCTTCGTGCGCAACTGTAAAGTTTGACAGCGCACCAACGGACTACGTCGCCGACCTTGCCAGGCTGCAACGCCAGCTCCTTATCCGCCCAAACGACCCGACGCTCTTACGCGACCTCGGCACTCTCTACTTCCAAGCAAAGAAATACAATGATGCCCGATCTCCGCTGTTTCGTTCGTACGGGTTAAAAGCAGATGACCCGCGTACAATTTTTTACTACGGAATGACGCTTGAGTATCTCACCGAGAGTGAAGCGGCACTGCGTGTCTACATCAATTACACGGACGTCTCATCTTTTTCTCCTTATCGCAAGCTGATTGAAGGACGTTACCGCATCCTGACAAGAGAAATCGTCCAGCAACAGTTCCAGGTTCTTCTCGCGAACGAGCAAAAACTGGGGACGGAAAGAATTGTTCCGAAAGCTGTAGCGGTTTTTCCACTCGCGTATCAGGGAACTGACTCAAAGTACAATGCGCTTGGAAAGGGATTAAGCGAAATGATGCTCATCGATCTCGGCCAGGTGAAAAGTCTGACGATGATCGAGCGGATTCGCATCGAAGCGCTGCTGGGAGAATTGCAATTCGGTCAATCAAATAAGGTCGACCGTGCAACGGCGCCGCGCCTCGGAAAGTTGTTGGGGGCGGGGAAGATTGTTTCAGGCGCGTTCAATGTCAGCAACAACAATCTCCGCATGGACGTTGCTGCCTGGGATGTTGTCAACAGAAAATATCCCGAACTCAAAACAAAAATGGACGATCTTGATAACCTGTTCGCCGTGGAGAAGGAGATTGTTTTTGGCGTCATCAAAGAACTCGGCATTACGCTGACGCGTGAAGAGCGTGAAAAAGTTCAGTTCATCCCCACAAAAAATACTCTCGCGTTTATCAATTATTGTCTCGGACTGCAGAATGACGATGCCCGTGATTTTCAAAGTGCGAAGGTATATTACAACCAGGCTGTTACGCTTGATCCGAACTTCGGGCTCGCAAAGACAAAACTCGCAGCGGCAGAGGCATTGAATATCGGAGGAGGAAGCAAAGAGAATGCACTGCTGGTTGCCGAACAAATTGATCCATCGCGAAAGAAAAAGAAAGACAGGATCAATCTTGTGATGGACAGACTCAACAATCTTGAGAATGGGATCGGCATTCCGTTCAAGCATGGACAAGAAGACCGTAAAGGTGCGCAAGAGGCAGCGGATGGAGTCCTTCTCCCGGGACCACCTCCACCACCGAACAGATAGGGAACACCGCTACTTACAATTCGTCTTTTTCTAAATGAACCGAATACTTACGCTAATATTTTGTCTTGCAGTTGTCCATGCGTGGTCGCAACCGCAGTCAGACACTGATGCAGATGTTGTCAGCCAGCGCGGCTCGTTACGATTAATGCCGCTCTATCAAAACTGGTCGCTTGATAGCATGAAAGTTTCTGAAGCAAGCGTACTTGTATCACTCTATCAGCCATTAAGTCGTCAAGCGGCAATAACTCTGCGCGGTGCGTTTGCCTCTGCAAGCGGCGACGTTGCGTCGCTAAGCGGTGCAACTGATTTGCAAGTCGCCGGAAGTTATTACGTGGAGTCGGCGAACATGATGTTCAGTTTGGGACTTGGAATTCCTGTCGGAAAGAAAAAACTGACCACGGACGAATTTATTACTTCCATTCTTCTTGCCAGCAACACATTCCGTTTCAATGTCTCCCAGTTCGGTACAGGCTTCAACATTACGCCCGGCGTTGTGTGGGCGTTGCCGGTCGGTGACGATGTTGTGTTGGGACTTGGTGCGACCTATCAGTATCGGGGGACATTTCAGCCTCTTGCAGACTTGGGGACGTTTGACCCGGGAGATGAGATTTCCGGAACTGCGGGTATTGAATTGAGGCTGAACGAAACTTCAAGTATATCAGCCGACGTTGTCTACACACACATCGGCAAAGATTTGCTGGAAGGAGATGAGATATATGTTTCCGGCGATAAGATCTTTGCGGCTATGCAATACAAAAAATATTTTGAGTTCAACTCCTTCTTTGTGGGAGCAACATTCCGCAGCAAAGCCAAGTCGGAAGTTGCGCTGGGAAAATTTCTGGCGCCAAGACTCGAGCCGGATCAACTGGAGATTCTCGGTGCGTACACCGCCCGCTTCAGCGACGCGCTTTCGATGCAGTTCGCTTTCGAGGGCCGGCTCTTTCAAAAAACGTCAATTGCATTCTCAGGATATAACATGATTGGAGTCGGAGTGATGCCCGAGTTCTCCGTTTCGGAAAACGTAACCGTTCCCGTGCGTCTCAAGTTCACATCCGGCAAAGGAAAGAGTAACGGAACGATCACCGGGTTCGAAGCAGGACTCGGAATTACAATCAGTTATTAAAAGAACTCCATCCATTTCTACCAATAAAATGAATTATCGTTGCACAGAAATTATTAGAAAGGATTTCGCCATGAGATCACATACAATCATACTGTCTTTGATTCTTCTCGTCTCGGCAACGTTTATGGCGAGGGCGCAAGTGCCGCGGTTTATTTCCTATCAGGGTTTGTATACTGATACTCTCGGTGTGCCCAGGCCCGAGGGCGATTACAGGTTCACCTTCCGTTTCTATGCCGACAGCGTTGGCGGAAGTGTATTGTTCCCTCCGGAAGTCCGGGTGCTGAAAGTAAAGCGCGGACTGTTTTCGGTCTTGCTCGGCGGTCAACCGGGATTCGAATCTGTCTTTTCCGGTCCACGGTGGATGAGTCTTCAGGTCGATCCCGATCCGGAGATTTCGCGGCGCATCCAGCTTGCGGCTACTGCCTACAGCTTCCGTTCCATCCGTTCGGATACGGCGCAGTTCGCGTTTAACGCTCCATTGCAGCAGACAGCAGACAGTGCACGCATAGCCGGAACGGTGGCGAACAACTCAATTACTTCTGCGAAAATTTTGGACGGAACGATTCAGACCATCGACGTTGCGCCCGGCTTCAAATCGCCGGACGCTGCAATCGCAGATACCGTCCGCCGCGCACCGCCAACTGTGGTGGCTCCCGGCAGCATCGACAGCATCAAGTTGGCAACGAATGCCGTCGCCTCATCCAGAATTGCAAACGGTGCTATCACTGCCGCGAAGATTGCAGCCGGCCAGGTTGTGAAGGGTTTAAATGATGTACGAGATAATGTTCGATTGGTGGGACGAGGCGCTGCTTCAATCACATCCAGTAACGATACGATATACATCGAAACGCCGCCGCCAACAGGCGGCACCGGAATCCAAAGTTTATCCAACACAAACAACACGCTGACGATCGTGAATCCGAACGGCCCGAATGCAATTGCGAACGTGAAAGACGCGAGCATTGGTCCGATACAATTAGCTGATGCCGGCGTTACGCAGCAGAAGATCGCTGACGCAGCCGTGGGAACGTTGAAGATTGCAGACGGATCCGTGACTCAGTCAAAGATTGCGGCAACCGTCTCGTTTCCTCCCAGCGGACCCGCCGGTGGCGATCTTGCGGGCACATATCCGAATCCAACTCTTGCGGCAAGCACAGTGACCACGACAAGGATCGCCGATGGAGCTGTAACACAGTCGAAGATAGCACCCGGCGTAACGTTGCCTCCGGGCGGAAATGCAGGTGGCGATCTCTCCGGAATATACCCTAACCCCACGCTCGGGGCGACAGGCGTTGCCGCGGGAACATACGGGTCGGCCACGACTGCACCTCGAATAATCGTTGACGCAAAAGGACGCATCACAAATGCAAGCGCAGTAAACATTGCCGGCGTTCCTCCGGGCGGAGCTGCCGGCGGTGATCTCACAGGGACTTTTCCTTCGCCAACAATCGCACTTAATGCAGTGACAACAGGAAAAATTGCCGATGGGACGATACTGTTTCAGGATGTCGGACAGAACGGCGCGGCTACCGGACAGGTAATGAAGTGGACAGGAACGTCCTGGGCGCCGCGGGCAGATTCAATGGGAAGCGGCGGTGGAGTAACGGGGTCGGGTGGAGTCGGACAAGTTGCCTTCTGGAATTCTTCTTCGAACATCACAAGCACATCATTTTTTATGTGGGATAATCAGAATGCACGGCTGGGCATTGGTGTTCCCGTTCCGCAGGAAAGGCTGGATGTGGCCGGCACAATCGCGCTTCGCAACATGCCATTCGGATCGGGAAATCCGGTCGGCGTTGATTCATCGGGACGACTTGTGCGGCCGGGGTCAAGCAAGAGATTCAAAACAAACATACGTCCGCTGGAACCTACACATGTTTTGGATTTGAAGCCGGTGCGATTCCAATGGAAATCTACGGGAGAAGAAGACATCGGACTGATTGCTGAAGAAGTGAATGAGATTTGTTCGGATCTGGTCGTTATTAATGAAGGAAAGCCCAGTGGTGTAAAGTATGATAAGGTTGCTGTGTACTTGCTGGATGTAATCAAAGAACAACAGAAACAAATCGCCGAGCTTCAGGTTTCAGTAAAACTCCTGATGGACAAAGGCAAATCATCGGTCGGAGATTTGAAGTGAGAGATTGTATGAAAACGATTCGTGGCGTGATTTTTCTTCTTGCAGCTCTGTGCGTGCAGACTTCTTTCCCGCAGACAGGGAGTATAGAGTCATCGGTGTTCGATGCAGGTTTCGATGTATTGTCGTCAGGATCGTCCCACATTACTTCTGCTGTGGGCCAACCAATGGTGCAGGTGGTCGAAAGTGGAAATAAGCGCGTCGAAAGCGGATTCCTCAATTCAATTCTCTTGCGTTCGGGAATCGTCGTCTCTGTTCGTGCTGATACAGGTATCCTTGGTCAGCCCGTGGGAGTAACAGTCCGGCTTCCTTCAAGCATTCAAACATTCGCCGAAAGTCTTTTTTATCGCAAAGCCGGAGAGCAAAGCTTCACTCCCCTTGCAATGCAACGAAGGGGAGACAGCCTGACGGTTTCCATTCCGGGCGCAGCAGTGACGATCCGGGGTGTTGAATATTTTGCCCGGGCTTCTTCCGATCGCGGAGTTATCCGGGTTCCTGTTTCCGGAGTGGACGGCATTCGGGTGCGTGTGAATCAGTTCAATTCTCCGCTGACATTGACACGGCGTCTCTATAGAATGATTTCTGTCCCTGCAGAGTTGAATGATTCCTCCGCTCTCGGAGTTTTGTTTGATGACCTCGGTCAGTACAGTGCCACAAGATGGAGATTATTCCGTTGGGAGAAGGATAGATATATTGAACACCCGCGCATTAGTTCGCGCTTCACTCCCGGGAAATCATTCTGGCTCGTAACGCAATCCGTCTTCGGGTTCGATATAGACAACGGAAGATCAGTTACGTCGATTTCGCCTGCAACGATTGTGCTGGATACGGGATGGAATCAGATTGCATCGCCGTTTGCGTTCGCCGTCAAGTGGTCCGACATAACTGCGACCGGACAAGTGAGTCCGCCATTTTACTATGATGGAATCAGCCCGTACAAACCGGACGCCGATCGGCTGGTTCCGTGGGAGGGATATTTTGTTGAGAACAAGGCTGCCCGTCCCGTAACGCTTACCATTCCCGCGGTTGAAGCTTCGCCGCTTGCACCAAAAACATCAGAGCCCAATCCGCTCACCAGCGACCACGATTTCATTGTTCAACTTACTGCTGAATCGGAGGCGAACGGCGTAAGAGATGTGTACAACTATTTGGGGTTTGCGGAACATGCAACGTTAGCAGACGATGCGCTGGACTTGCACGAGCCGCCGCCCGTCGGGGATTACATCCAGTTATCGATTGTTGAAGGACGTTCATTCCTCAGAAATTACAAACCACTGACGGCTGAAGGGCAGCAATGGGAATTAAGTATCCACTCAACTTTGTCGAACGTGCAAGCAAGAGTCAGTCTGCATCAATTCGGATCTCTGCCCGAAGGGTTCAACATCTATGTGTTCGATAAGGATGAGTTCAACCGGATTTCTGTTCAGGATGGATCGTTCATGGTTCAATTACCGCAACAGATGTCCCCCCGTTCCTTGCGGTTGATAATTGGGACGGAGAACTTCGCTCAGGAACACAGCGGCGGAATCTCGCTCGTTCCGTTCGAGTACGCGCTTGCGCAGAATTATCCCAACCCCTTCAATCCTTCAACCACCATCCGCTACTCCCTGAAGAAGCGCAGCGATGTAGTGTTGGAGATCTACAACATGCTCGGACAAAGAGTGAAAACCTTAGCGTCCGGTGAGCAGGTAACGGGAACATATTCCATTCTCTGGGATGGCACGAACAATTCAGGTTCCTCTGTTGCAAGCGGCGTGTACATCTACCGCCTGCGCGCCGATGAGTTTCGTGCGAGCAGGAAAATGTTGATGTTGCGGTAGCAGCTTCGGCTCTTAGAGGGAACGAGCGTATCACCCATCGCTTAAAAAACGTTCGTCCAGTTGGAACTTCCATTCTCCTTCCTTGTCCGGGAGTGGAGTATTGTTACGCGGTTGACGATTATAAGAAGCTTGATGATGCCCTCCCGGCAGTGAACGTGTGTATATCAATCCATACTTGACAATGGCGCGCCAAATACTCTATATTAAACCAGATTAATTCAGCAGCATTCTATCCCGTTCCATCTGCTACAAAAGAATTCCCGGCGCTGTTCTTTGAGAATCTTATTAATGAGGGTGATATGAAAAAACTCTATCGCGTCATGCTGGTCATGACATTTGGGTTGATGCTGATACCCGCAACCGCAACTTCTCCTGATTTCAGCCGGGATGTTCTTCAATGGCGGGCTTCTCTCACCACCAATGCCAACCGCCTGCACAAAGATGTTTTTCCGGGGATAGATCTTTTTTATACCGGCGACGCGAAGACAATATCATCCGTATTTATCGTCCGGCCTGAAGGAGATCCTTCCTCGGTCAGGTTGGAGTTTCTCACCGCAACAAAATTAGAAATCGACAAGAGCGGTACCGTCCTTATCAATACGAATGAAGAAGATGTCATTCGTATTCTGCATCCGAACTTCCATCAAAATCTCAACAGTCAGAATCAAAGTGTAGAAGGAAAGTTTGTCCGGCTGGACGACAAGCACATAAGCGTTCAGATAGAGAGCTACAACAAATCACTTCCTCTCGTTATCCAATTCACCAGCGTCTTCTTCACGGCTTCTTCTCCATCAATTGAAAATCCAAGCTCCCCGTTCGCAGTAACCATCACCGCAAACTTAAAAGATTCTTTGGCGGGAGATGCGGGACAGGTCGGTGTTGTGAACCCCGGCGACACGCTTCGCTACATCGTCACGATTACAAACAGCGGAACCACCGATGCAATCGGAGTGAACTTTACAGACGTGCTGGATACGAGCACCACGTCCATTGCAGGCTCGCTGAAAGCGACTCCCGTTGCCGTGAACGACGCATACATTGCCACATACAATGCCACTTACAACGTTCCTGCATCGGGCGTACTCACAAACGATTACGGCGTGCCCTCACCGACTGCAACACCAATTGCAGCGGGCGTAACTCCGCACGGAACAGTAACGCTCAGTGCAAACGGTTCATTCGCCTACACGCCGACGACCAATTATTTCGGACCGGACACGTTCAGTTACACCGCGACGAATACAGTCGGCAGCAATTCGGCGATAGCAGCCCTTACCATTCCTCCGCCAGCCCCGGTTGCAAATAATGACGCAGCGACGGCAAGCGGGAATATTCAGATCAGCGCGGCGGCGCCCGGTGTGTTGGGCAATGATGTGCTTTACGGCGCGACGATCACCGGATCCAGTACAACGAGCGCGCAGGGCGGCAACGTGACGGTGAGCGCGGACGGAAGCTACACGTATAATCCGCCGGCAGGGTACGAAGGCAGCGACTCGTTCACCTACATTGTTACGAACACAACGGCAAGCGATACCGGAACGGTGAACATCACCATCACCGGCATGATCTGGTTCATCAACAACAACGCGGCAGCGGGCAACGGACGGCTCACCACTCCGTTTAATACACTCGAAGCATTCCGGTTAGTGAACAACGGCACAGGAAACAACCCCGCAGCAAACGACAATATTTTTGTTTACGAAAGCGCAACCGCGTACGTTCCGACGGCAACACTCATATTGTTGGCCGGACAAAAATTGATCGGGCAGGATGGATCGGCATCGCTCTCAAGCCTCAGCGGCGTCACGCCTCCGGCAGGAAGCGTTGCCTTGCCTGCGATGAATAGCGGCAATGGGACATTCACTATTATAAGCACGACTGCAGCGAGCACGAACGGCATTACGCTTGGCTCCGGCAACACGATACGCGGACTCACGGTTGGCCCGACAACCGGCGCAAAGATCTTCGGCAGCTCGTTCGGAACGCTGACCGTCGGCAATAACACGACTCCCGACGTCACCTTGAGCGGCAACGGCCAGGCATTGAACCTTACGACGGGAACATTTGCAGCAACCTCGGGCTTCGTCAGTGTCACATCCACAAGCAGCGGCACGCAGGGAATTGTTCTCTCGTCAGTCGGAGGAACAGTTGCATTCGGCAGCACGACTATTTCCGGGGTGACGACACAAGGCATTTTGGTTTCAGGCTCGACGGCAACCATCGACTTTGGAAACACATCCATCACAGGCGGAACGGACGCGGTGTCTCTCCAAAATAATTCTTCGGGAACGAGAACGTTCGGCACTCTAGCGACATCAGGCAATAGTGCGACAGGATTTTTGCATGCAGTAGGCGGCGGAACCACAACGGTTGGCGCCACGACAATCACCAATCCGGGCGGAACGGGTATCGATATTCAAAGTTCGATCACTGCAATCACATTCGGCGCGACCACTGTCAATAAAGGATCAAGCGCGGGAACAGGTGTGAACCTGGGCGGCGCTTCATCCGGGAACACTGCCGACGTAACGTTCGCGAGTCTCGGAATTACAGCCAGCAATGGCACAGGATTACTCGGCACGAATAACAGCGGACAAATTATTGTCACAACCGCCACGTCTGCCATCAGCGCCACCAACGGACCTGCCCTGAATATCTCAAGAGCTTCCGGCGGAAACACGACTGTCAATCTGAACTTCTCAGGTCTTACGTCGGCTGGCACGGCTGCCAACGGCGTAACACTTACAAATGTGGCAGGAACAATAGTCGGCGGAACGGGCAGCCTCATTGGATCGGGCGCTGTCGTCAATGTAAGTGGCGGCACCGTAGGCTTCACATATAGCGGTAACGTTACGCAAGCCAACAACGCTGCCATGGTGAGTGTATCCGGCGGACATACGACCGGAACCATCACGTTCCAGACCGGGACACTGAGCGCAACAAACGGATCGGGGCTGCAATTTGATAATGCGGATTCGCCAACATCGTACAATTTTAACGGCACGACGACGCTGAACGGCGGCGATGCGGGGATAGATATTATGAATGGCTCAGCAGGTACATTTAGTTTTGGAACAGGGGTCGCTATTACAAGTCCAACCGGAACAGCATTTAATATCGGCGGCACAGCTAACACTGCGGCAGTTACATACAGCGGCTCAATCACAAAAAATAATGCCGGCACGATGGTAAGCATCGTTAATCACACAACCGGAACTGTCACATTCCAGACGGGAACGTTGAGTGCCACGACTGCTTCAGCAGGCAGCGGCTTGTATTTTGATAATGCCGACGGAACGTACAACTTCAACGGCACGACAACCCTGAACGGCGGCTCGGCAGCAGTGAACATTGTCAACGGGTCGGGCGGAGCGTTTACTTTTGTTGCGACTACTGCAATTACAAGTCCCGCTGATACTGCGTTCGGCGTGATAGGCGGAACTGCATCGGTGACGTACAGCGGCAATATTACGCAGGCGAATAATTTCCCGATGGTGAGTGTCTCCGGCGGACATACGACCGGAACCATCACGTTCCAGACCGGGACACTGAGCGCAACGAACGGATCGGGATTGCAATTCGATAATGCGGATTCACCGACGTCGTACAACTTTAACGGCACGACGACGCTGAACGGCGGCGATGCGGGGATTGATATTATGAATGGCTCGGCGGGGACGTTTAGTTTTGCAAGCGGGTCTTCTATTACCAATCCGACAAATGAAGTCATTAAAATAAATGCCAGTACGGCTAACGTTACTTACAGCGGATCATTTAACAAGACCAATAACACTGCCGGCATATTTATAAATGGTGAAACAGGCGGCACCATAACTATCAATGGCAGCGGTACAAAAACATTGACCAGTGGGGTTGGTAATGCTATCACCCTTTCAGGCAATACGGGAGCCACGATCAATTTCAGTGGTAATAACCTTCTGCTTACTACAACAGCAGGAACTGGTATTAATGCAACAGGCGGAGGAACATTCAGTGTAACCGGAACAGGAAATACAATTACATCAACAACAGGTACTGCCCTGAATGTCACCAGCACGACTATCGGTGCCAACGATTTGAATTTTCAAAGCATTTCTTCAACTGGAAGTGCAAATGGTATTATTCTAAATGCTACCGGAAGCAGTGGTGGACTCACAGTTACAGGCACTGGTGCTGCGAATTCCGGTGGTACTATTCAAAATACGACGGCCGATGCCATAGTAGCAACCAGTACTCAAGATTTGAGTCTTACCCGGATTCTTATCCAAGGTCCTGTTGGGGATGGTATTAATGCCTCTAATCTTGGTGGAACTTGTCTTTTGTCTAATTCCACTATTCAGGATTATGATGTAAACCGTACGGCTACCAAAGATGGTTACCGGATTATTAATACCAGCACGACTTTGACGATGCTGACTATTGCCGGATGTACATTTAATGGAACAACATCTACATCGGTGATTCCTGGTTCAGGTGATGGGGTTTTTATGGAAGCACAGGGAGCAGGAAACATGTCGCTTACCGTAAATGGAAATACATCATTTACAGAAATGTTTGATGATGGAATTCAGGTAAACGGGATTACCGGGGCCACGGCAACAGTTAATGTTACAGTGCAAAACTGCTCCTTCACAAATGCTGCAATTCTTGGAAATGGCGGGGTTGGTTTATTCCCATTCGGAGGGATAAACATGACAGCTCTTATTGCTAATAATACTTTCGACAATATTATGTTACCGGTTACCAATCTCGGTGCTGTTAGTATGACTAATGGCCTTACGGCTAATGCCACTATAACAGTGCAAAATAACACAATGAATAATCTTGTCGGTTCCCGTGGAATCACCATTACTGCAGATGGAACCGGTACAAATACTTTGGTATTTGATAACAACGCCATTGACCGCCTTGGCTCTTCAACAAAAAGTGCAATTTCAGTTAACTGCGTAAATACTGCAACTGCAAATGTGAAGATACGGAACAACCTTATCGGACTACAGGCAACTTTATATCCCGGTGCCGCATCAGCACTTGCAGATGTCGTTTTAATAACATCACAGAACTCAGCATTAATAAATGTTCTGTTAAGTGGAAATAATATTACAGCCAACACGGGGTTTGAAGTAATGAGAACCCGTGCTATTAGTTCTTCTACTATAAATGCAACAGTAACCGGAAATACACTTAATGATAATGCAGGAACACATGTAGAATTTGAGGCAGTTACCGGAACCAGTACTGTAGTAGGAGGAACTATATGCCTTAATATTTCAGGGAATATAGTGCCGGCAGGGGGTGTTGGAGTAATTCGAATAACTGAAAATGCTGCGCCCGGTTCAATTAATGTAACGCAAGCAAGTTCTGCTGCAGTTTCAACTGGAAATAGCAACGCAACAGTTACGTTAACTGGTACGCCACAATTCGGTCAACCAACTTGTACTCAGCCTTAGATATAGACAATAGTGATAAATGAATTAGGCACCATAGAAGCCGGAGACAGCTTTGTTGTTATTTTGATGTAACAATCATCGGAGAAGGCTTATGAAAACCACCATTACAATTACCTGCGCCATACTCATTCTCATGTTTGTCGGGTTCGGTCTTACCGAAGCGCAAACAGTATCGAGCAGCATCGGCATACTGCCTGCCGGTAAATCTGTTACGCTCACGTACGATGTCCGGGTAAAAAATCCGGTGGCGAACCACGTAACGCAAGTCGGCACGCAAGGGTCAGTCAGTGGCAGCAACTTTGCAACCGTCCTTACCAACGATCCCGATACGGGAGCCCCGAACGACTCGACGAAAACGCCGGTGGTCTCAGCGCCCAATGTTGTTTCATTTGCGCCAACATCCGGAATGCCTGGCTCACCAGTAACGATTAACGGATCGCATTTCACCGGCGCGACGGGCGTCGCGTTCAACGGAGTGCCGGTCGATAGCTTCACCGTCGTCCCGCCCGGCACGCAAATTACAACTGTGGTTCCCAACGCCGCATCGACAGGGAAGGTCAGCGTTACAGGTCCCGGCGGCACAACGCAAAGCACGGATGACTACACAGTTATTCCGTTGCCTATTCAACTCGCATCCTTTACGGGCTATGAAATTCCGGGGAGCGGCGTGCTGCTTCGCTGGACGACTGTCAGTGAGATCAACAACTACGGTTTCAATGTGTATCGCCGCATCGAGGCGCAGCCCGACTTCTCCGAGCTGCCGAACAGTTTTATTCCCGGACACGGAACAACCAACGAACCGCAGCATTACGAATTCAGAGATGCTTCAGCTACGGCGGCGCAATGGTACTATCGCTTAAAGCAAACTGACCTTGATGGGACAATTCATTTCACGGACCCGATTCAGGTAAGCGTATTAACCGCCGTGAAGAACGATATAGCTCCGCGGGAATTCTCACTAAGCCAAAACTATCCGAACCCGTTCAACCCCTCAACGCAGATAAAATTCTCGGTTGAAGCCACCGGTCACGCGCAGCTCGATGTGTTCAATATTCTTGGCCAGAGAGTCGTAACACTCTACAACGATATTGCCGAAGCCGGCGTCTACCACACCGTCCGCTTCGACGCTACCTCGCTTTCAAGCGGCATGTACTTCTACCGCCTGCAAAGCGGCACAAAGACGCAATTGAAGAAGTTGATGCTGTTGAAGTAAATCCCGGTCGTATAAGTAGTAGAAGCCCCGATCGAGATACTTCAATCGGGGCTTTTTTTATTTTTCCTAAATGAGTCCCCAAAGAAATTTGCCCTCATTGCGGGGAGCAAAGCGACGAAGCCAATCTCTTTTTCACTTGTGTCCATGTATGAGATTGCCTGCCTGTCGGCAGACAGGCTTCGCTCCGCCCGCAATGACAACACCCTAACCCCTCTCGCCATCGCGCATTCTTTCACACAGAGGGGAATACTTCACTAAACCAGGCAGCAACAAAAGTTTTAGAAAGCCAAAGGAAACAAAAATGAAAAACATAATTGCAGCAATTCTCTTTTCGTTCACGCTTCCTTCAATTGTCCTCTCACAAGAAACATGGGTCGAGCAGAATTCAGGTGTATCTTCTCCACTGACTTCCGTTTCTGCGGCCGGGACTAACACAGGCTGGGTCTGCGGGTTCAACGGGATGGTTCTGCGGACAACCAACGGAGGAAATAATTGGCTGTATGCTTCGGGAAGCGGGATGCCGGCTTCATGCCAACTGACAAATATTTTTGCCATTGACAACCTCACCGCAATTGCAAGCGGCAACCAGGGTACTACCAGCCGTGTCTTCCGGACTAGCAACGGTGGATCAAGCTGGACTGAAGTTTTCTCGCAGCCAGACGGTTACATAGAAACTGTCTGGATGAAAGATGCCCAGAACGGATTTATGCAGGGAGATGCAGTGAACAAGAGATGGTCATTATGGAAGACAACCAATGGCGGCGTAAACTGGGATTCATCGGGTTTGTATCTTTCTAACACATTCACAGATGAATACGGCTGGAATAATTCGATGTATGTTTTTAATAACAACATCTGGTTCGGGACGACCAACTACAAAATCCATTACTCTTCCAATTACGGCGCTTCGTGGACATCACAAAGCTCACGGAATATTACAGTGTTTTCCATCTGTATGAATCCACCGACCTATACAACCGGCTACGCCTGCGGACCGGAAGTCATGAGGACAACCAACGGAGGAATGAACTGGGCCGACGTAACTGCACCAGGGACCGGATTTTACGGCGGAATAACGGCGTCGCAAACATCAGTCTATTATGCCCGCGGTAATAATATTTATGTCTCTACAAATTCAGGAAGCACGTGGAGTATCCAGTACACGGCACCCGCAGGAAACTACAGACATATTTCGGAGCGCTCTGTGAACGGAAATAATTTTACGCAATGCTGGGCTGTGCGCGATAACGGCGGGATTTCCCGCTGGCAGCTTCCCGTTTCGGTGGAAACAAACTCTGAGAGTGTGCCGGATAAGTTTGAGCTTTTGCAGAACTACCCGAACCCGTTTAATCCAAAGACGAATTTCGAATTTCGAATTGTGAATTTCGGATTTGTAACACTCAAGGTCTTTGACCTGCTCGGCAAAGAGGTGACGACGCTGGTGAATGAGGAGATGAAGCCAGGAAGTTACGAACGAACTTTCAATGCCGAGGGGCTTGCAAGCGGAATGTACCTCTACCGGCTGCAAAGTGGCACTAAGACCCAATTGAAGAAGCTGCTTTTAATGAAGTAATCAAGCCATTTGGTTCAGTCCCTGCTACGGCAATCGGAGGAGATAATATCTATATTCGAACCAATGATTGGGAAGACAAAATTTGAAAAGGAGCAGCGATGACTATTTTGCTGGTAGATGACGATCCGACATATCGTAATCTGCTTCTTGAAGTGCTGACGGTCGAAGGATATGATGTGTGTGCTGTGAAAAATGGAGAGGAAGCCCTCCACAAATTGCCCGTCCTCCTTCCGGATATTATTGTCGCGGATATTAACATGCCTGTAATCGACGGGCCTCAATTGCATCACCTGGTTCGGAGTAATCCTGTTTACGCTACGTTACCGTTCCTTTTTATTTCGGGATACAGTGACGCTTTCACTTTAATCTCAGCCGATTCTCGTTATGATGGCTTCTCGTTAAAGGGAAGGCCACTACATGAGATCAAGAAGTGGATAGAATATCTTACGACACCTTCATACAAACTCAATAATAGTTTATCTGGCGCAAGCGTAAGCACCAAATTCTCCTAACGAACTCGCTTCTCGAACCGTCTCACCTTGCAATTCTTCCCACCGATTTCGATATTGAAATCGTCCCCAGTATGTAAATCGTTCAACGACTCCCAATACCAATGCGCTCCAAAACAATACCTGTCTTATTGCTGCTCACTTCTCTCTTTGGTTGTATGAACGAAAAGGAAAATCCTCGTGTAACGGAATTACTGTCCGAGGCGAAGAAGAAATTTGCTCCCGACAAACGCACGGTCGTGTTCGATGTTAAGGGCACGCTGAGCGGAAACCAGCTAACACTCCGCGGAGAAATTCATAACGCAGATTTGAAGAGCCGTTTGCTGGATTTCATCAAAGAAAAAGAAAAATATTCCATTGTCGATAGTCTGAGTGTGTTGCCTCAGCCAGCATTGGGCGAAAAAAGATTTGGCGTCGTGTCAGTAAGCGTTGCAAACATCCGAACAAAACCCGGGCACGACAACGAGCTAGCCACACAAGCGCTGCTCGGCACTCCGCTGAAAATCCTGAAGCGAGAGCAAGGCTGGCTCTACGTCCAAACGCCGGATGAATATTTGGGCTGGACGGATGATAAGATTATACTCTTCAACCAATCCGAATACGAAAATTGGTTGAATCAACCAAAGATTATTGTAACAACAACATACTCTCATTCATACGCTTCAACAGTCGACAAGAATGAAGTTGTTAGCGACATTGTTGCGGGGAATATTTTCAAGCTTGAAGGCGAGCAGGGAAAATATTATCACGTCGAATATCCCAATGGCAAGTCCGCATTTGTATTGAAGGACGATTCGCGTCCGCTGGAAGAATGGCTACGCAATGCAAAGGACACTCCCGAGACTATCATCGCTACGGCCAAACGCTTCATGGGTGTTCCGTATCTTTGGGGCGGGACCTCAACGAAGGCGATGGATTGTTCCGGCTTCACGAAGATTGTGTATTTCCTGAACGGCGTAATGCTTCCGCGGGATGCAAGTCAGCAGGCATTGGTCGGCGAACCGGTGAGTATTGCCGATAATTATCAGCATCTCAAAAAAGGCGATCTCGTTTTTTTCGGGAGGAAGGCAACTCCCGAGCGCAACGAGAAGGTTACGCACGTCGGCATTTATCTGGACAACAAGAAGTTCATCCATGAAGGCGGCGATGTTCGCATCAACAGCTTCAATCCGGCTGACGAGAATTACAGTGAACATCGGACGACGTCGTTACTCCGCGCTGCCCGCGTCATCGGCGTCGGCGAAGATCGGGGCATCAGAAGGCTTGCATCGATACCATATTATAAAAGCAATGAGCATTAACCGCAGGGAATTTATCAAACACACGCTCGCGGTTGGCGCAACTGCCGCGCTTGTGCCCGGCATTTCTCTCAGATCTTTTGCACAGACAGGAATAATTATGAACGATATGCAGTTCCGATTTTATCCCTACACACTTGAACTAAAACATGCGTTTACGGTGGCGGTCAATACCCGTACAACAACTCCGGTCATGATGGTTGAGGTTGAGAAGGATGGAGTGATTGGATACGGGGAAGCTTCCATGCCCCCGTATCTGGGCGAAAGCCATGAAACAGCGCATGCATTTCTTTCGAAAGTAGATCTGAAGAAGTACAGCGACCCGACATTGTTCGAAGAAGTTCTCAAGGACATTGATGCCATTGCACCGGGTAACCACGCGGCAAAGGCAGCCGTTGATATTGCGTTGCACGATTGGCTCGGGAAAAAACTTGGATTTGCGTGGCATCAGGTGTGGGGATTGAACCCGGCTGACACGCCGGTCACGACATTCACCATCGGTATTGACAAGGACATGAATGTAATCCGGCAGAAGGTGAAGGAAGCAGACATCTACAAAGTGCTTAAAGTGAAGTTGGGAAAAGACAACGACAAGGAGATGATCGAAACGATCCGGCAAGTCACAGACAAGCTCATCCGTGCCGACGTGAACCAGGGATGGAAGAACAAAGAAGAGTCTCTAAAGATGATCGAGTGGCTTGCGGCGAAGCGCGTAGACATGATCGAACAGCCGATGCCGAAAGACATGCGCGATGAACAAGCGTGGCTGAAAGAACGAAGTCCCATACCGATTATTGCAGATGAAAGTGTCATACGTCTGACCGATGTAAAGAAGGCGTGGGGAGTGTATCATGGCATCAACATCAAACTCATGAAATGCACCGGCTTGCATGAAGCGTACAAGATGATGCTGCTTGCCCGCGGACTTGATATGAAAGTGATGCTTGGCTGCATGACTGAGACCTCGTGCGCCATTTCTGCTGCTGCACAGCTTTCGCCGCTAGTCGATTATGCCGATCTCGACGGCGCTGTGCTGATTAAGAACGATACGTTTGACGGCGCAAAGATTGTCGATGGAAAAATAACAATGCCGGCCGGAAATGGTATTGGGATAAAAAAGCTGTGAGGTTTTGCGGCTGAAATGTTTCTGCGTCGGAAACTTGACAGTTGTACAGACATTAGGTAAAATAGAGCAGTCAGTTTAAGGATATTCCTTTTTTTCTCGCTTCCGTCCATTCCTAATTTCTTACCCGACTTTATGGCTCGCAGAGCTTACTTTCAAATAGGAGAATGCATATGAGGTATTTGGTTACTCTCTCCGTTGTCCTTTCCATATTGCTCATCAACATAACATTCAGCGGAACAACAGGAAAAATTGCAGGTACTGTTGTGGACGCAAAGACAGGCGAAAAGCTTATCTCTGCAAACGTGCAAGTTGTCGGGCAGACTATAGGTGCGGCGACAAACATTGACGGCTATTTTGCGATTCTCAATGTTCCGCCCGGCCTTTACACCGTTCAGGCGACGTTGCTTGGCTACACGGCGAATAAATTCGTCAGCGTAAGCGTCGCCATCGACCAGACAACAACATTGAACTTCCGGCTGAGTGACGCCGCCGTCGAGCAGGAAGAAGTAACGGTGGTTGCTCAACGCCCTGTTGTGCAACGCGACGTTGCCCAGAGTGTTGCCAATATTACCGAAGCAGAAATAAAATCGCTCCCTATCGCATCGGTTACGGGTGTTGTAACATTACAGGCGGGGGTGCAAACGAATGCCGCAGGCGATCTGGTTGTTCGCGGCAGCGGTGGTACATCCGCTTTTGGTGGAGGAGGCTCGGACCAGGTACTTTTTGTGTTGGATGGGCAAACATTGCGCGACGGTCGCGACAATTCTCCCTACACCGCTATCAGTCTCAGCTCTCTTGAGAATATTCAGGTGGTAACCGGCGGGTTCAGCGCAGAATATAGCAACGTCCGCTCTGGTCTCGTCAACGTTGTGACGAAAGAAGGGAACCCGAGCAAATACAACGTAAGCATGAGCGGACGATACAGTCCCGCCGACCCAAAACACTTTGGCCCTTCTGCGTACGATCCAAATTCCTACTTCATCCGCCCTTACGTTGATCCTGATGTGGCCTGGACAGGTACGGGGTCGGGCTATCAGGCCGGGGCTTGGGACAAGTGGACACGTGATCAATACTCGCAGTTTGAAGGATGGAACTCCATCTCGCAGAAAACTCTTCAGGACAACGATCCGACAAACGACCTTACACCTGAAGCTGCACAACGTCTCTTCCTCTGGCAGCACCGGCGGCAAGCGGAAATATCCCAGCCCGATTATGATATTGATGCCGGATTTGGCGGACCGTTGATTCCCGGGTTGAGCGAAGATCTGGGTAACCTCAGATTTTTTGGTGCCTACCGCCGAAGCAAGAGCGCCTATTTGATTCCACTTTCCCGTGATGCATTTGAAGATGAGATATTTCAATTGAAGATCACGTCCGATATCGCGGAGGGGATGAAGTTATCCATTGAGGGCCTTTCCTCGGTCGCATCCGGTACAAATAACAACAACGCCGGTCTCCAGGGCATTTACCGCGGCGCTTCGAGCATAGCGACTAATCTTAACCGCGTAAGTTTTATCGATACACGAATCTTTGCCCCCGATTACTGGGCGCCGGCAACGGAACGCCGCAGGATGGCCGGTTTACGATTCACGCACATGTTAAGTCCCAGCACGTTTTATAATTTTGTTTTCACCGGATTCCAGACGCGATACAACACGGCTCCGGGCACGCTGCGAAATAACGCGAGGGTGTATAAATTCGGGAATAGCTATTACGTAGACGAAGCGCCGTTTGGTTTCCAACCGGTTCCTCTAACCGGGAATTACACCAGCATCGAAGGCATCGGCCCGACTCCGGCATTCCGCATGGGCGTGGGTATGAGTAACTCACGCGACCAGAGCATCACCTCCACTCTTTCCGGGAAGATTGATTTCACGAGCCAGCTCGATCAATACAATAATCTTCAAGCCGGCGGTGAATTCACTTACATCGAATCGAAGTTGGACTATGGGAACGTGGATATTTATTTGCCGAGCGGCCGGACGTTTTCGCAGTATCGAAAATTCCCGCAATCGGGAGGAGCCTACGTTCAGGACAAGCTTGAGTTCGAAGGCATGGTCGCAAATCTCGGCCTGCGCATGGATTATTCGTACGGAGGCGGGGAGTGGTATCAATACGATGTCTACTCAAAAATTCTAAACGACGCACGCTCTTATGGTATCGACACCCTTTTATCGCGCATTCCTGTAGAAAGAAAATTCAATTTCAGTCCCCGGTTGGGAATTGCTTTTCCTATTTCCGAAGACTCAAAAGTATTTTTCAACTATGGGCATTACCGGGCACTGCCGACGTTGGATGATCTGTATTTAATCCGGCGTGATAGAAATACCGGAGCCATAACCTTTTTTGCAGATCCGAATGTGCCTTTGGCACGAACGATTCAGTATGAATTAGGGTATGAGCATAACTTGTTTGATCAGCTGTTACTGCGCGTTGCGGGCTACTACAAAGATATTACCAATGAGAGCAAGACCGTGGAATATTTCAACGGCACCGGCGGCGATCTTACCCTGTCCCGCCCGAATCGTTATCGCGATATTCGCGGAGCGGAGCTCACGGTTTCAAAGAACAGAGGAAATTGGATTCAGGGGTTCATCAACTATACATACGACGTTCGTTCGACAGGATTCTTCGGGTATGAACAAAACTACAAGAACCCCGGTGAGCAACGCAACTATGAACAGATTGCTGATGATTTCCTGCAGAGCAAGCCCAAGCCGCAGCCGTTTGCCCGCGCAAATATAACCTTGTTCACGCCGTCGGACATTGGCCCGGGATCTGACGGTTTGAGTCTTTTGGGAGATTGGCGGTTGAATCTTCTGGGGTCGTGGAGTACGGGTAGATACTTTACCTGGGCGGGTGGAGGATCGGTGCGCGGCGTAATTGATAATGTTCAGTGGAAGGACGCTTTCAATATTGATTTAAGAATCAGTAAGACACTCAAAGTCGGCGGCGTAAGCCTTGAAATGTTTGCCGACATGACGAACCTCTTCAACATTCGCCGTCTCTCGGAATTCGGTTTCTTCAGTACTTCAGATTATAATTCTTATATGCTCTCCTTGCACCTGCCGGGCGATATCGCCGGCGATCCCTCGAACCCGAAACTTGCATATCCAAATATTCCAGGCGAAGATAAACCGGGTGATTACAGAAAGGAGGGCGTTACGTATCAACCTATCGTGGTCGTTAGCAAGTTCACAGACCTTGGTTCGGGTATTCAGAACCAACAGGCGCGACCATATTATTATGTTACGGAGCGGGGAAAATATTTCCAGATGGTGAACGGAGTGTTCCAGGAAGTAGACGGAGGTAAAGTGCAGCAGGTACTGGATGACAAAGCATATATCGACATGCCGAATATGGATACGTTCAACTTCCTGAATCCAAGGAATATTTTTTACGGTCTCCGTTTAAGTTTCGATCTTTGATTTGGTCCACTATTGAACAGTGAGGAGTTCATGTCGATGTATCGCAAAATAAAATCGTTGAGAGTTCTCTGCTTGTTGCTCGCATCAGCTGCTTTTTTTTCGCACCAATCGTCTTCGCAGACTGTCATTAACAAATGGATGTCTGTCGGGTCGTTGCACAGCTGGTATTCGAGTGTCGGGTGTGAAATTGAAGAGGGACGTATTCTGCAGCAGCAGGATGGTTTGCAATGGCCCGCCCTCTATCGTAATCAGGATATGGAGGCTGCAAAGGGACTCTGGCTTGGTGCCGCGAACTTTACGGATGCTGGCGGAACGGTCTATCCCTACAAGGTTGTGCATTGTGGCCCCCGTGTGAAAGGTCTGGGCGCGGGACCGGATGGCGGGTTCTTCCCGATAAAATATGAACTGGTTGGAAAGTATGAAGCTCCTTCCGTAAGTGTCGATGGTGCACAATCCGTCAACCGTGTCGATGAAATAGACCGCGTCGATCCTACCATCAAATCCGACAGGATGATTATCAATGAGGTCAATACCTCCCTTGGTGTGACGATGACCCGCAAGATTCTCGGGTTCAGTCAGGAATTCCATGACGACTACATTGTGTATGAGTACGAATTCAAGAATACCGGCAATGTGGACGATGATGCCGAGATTGAGCTTCCAAGTCAGACCATCAACGGTTTCTACGCCTTCTATCAATACCGTAATGCCATATCAAAAGATGGTAACAATGTAATGGGAAACTCATCACGTTGGGGTATCAACACAATGAACGATACGCGTGGCGATGGCGTGAAGGTTGACCCGCCGGGAGAAAATGTGCGGGCTCAATTCTCATGGCATGGAAAGTACGCTTCGTTTACCCGTTACGATAATCTCGGTGCTCCGATTTGGGACAATCCTTTTTTTGATAAGGCGGATACGGTCGGGCGCCTTGCCTCTGCACAATTCCTTGGTGTCGTAACAATTCATGCGGATAAGTCTGCAGCCGACCACACGGACGATCCCCTCCAACCGAAGACAACCACGTTCAAGGGTTCAGACGATCCCGGAAATTCCCGCAACGATCAGTTTAGTGTAGCGGGGATGACGAACGAATATAACTGGATGCGCGAAGGCCATGCCAATCCGCGTCACGCTGATCTTGTCCAGCCTGATGGAAAATTCACTGAACCCACCGGCGATCCTGCGCTGGGCACGTCGGGCGGAATGTCATCGGCGAACGGTTACGGCCCGTACACTCTTGCCCCCGGGCAATCGGTTAAAATCGTCATGGCAGAAGCTGCCGGTGGCTTAAGTCGCGAAAAACAGGTATCCGTAGGCCGGCGGTTCAAGGCCGCACAGATCAATGCGAAGGCGAAGAACGATTCAGTCTTTACAGGCAAGGATTCATTGTTCCAGGCATTTCGCCGCTCAATTGCAAACTATCAGATCAACTACAACATCCCGCAAGCGCCCAAACCTCTGAAAACTTTTACCGTCACCTCAGGCGGCGACAAGATTTCGCTCTCCTGGGAGTTGTATGATGGCGAAGCTGCGAATGTACGAAGCTTCGAGATTTACAGAACTTCAAAACGCTTTGACGCGGATACGGTGAAGCTCCTTTTTACAGCCGGAGGCGGAGTCAGAAGCTACAATGATACAAGTGCAATTCGCGGAGTTGCATACTATTATCATATATTCGCAGTCGGCGATCCGGCGGCAAACACCGGCACAGGCGGAACTCCTGCGGGCGTGGCGCTGAAGAGCAATCGCATTTTGGGGCAAACATATGACCCTGCGTTCTTGAAGCGCCAGGCGGGTCCCTCTTTGAATGGAAATGTTCCGCTGAGCCTCTCAGCGGTGCGTATAGTACCAAACCCGTTTGTCAACGAAACAGGCGTCAAGTACAGCGGGGCAGGCC
>JBBRUI010000004.1:0-39137 GCA_038247945.1 Bacteroidota bacterium
GAACGCCGGCGCCGTGGTGATGAATCCGGGCTGCGGCCCATGCCTCGGCATTCACGAAGGAGCCCTCGGCGACAATGAAGTTGCACTCTCCACGACAAACAGAAATTTCAAAGGGCGAATGGGAAATCCGACGGGCGAAGTGTATCTCTGTTCGCCTGCCGTTGCTGCTGCGTCTGCGATAACGGGAGAGATTACAGACCCGCGTGACTCTACACCCTGAGCGTTTCATGCGAAGGGTCTTAACTCAAACCCTGAGCGTTTTATGCGAGGGGTCTCAAAGCAAGTCAAATGTAGAACAGTCAATTGCCAACGGTCAATATTCAATTGTCAATGAATGGAGCAAGCATGTCAACAGTAGTACTCACCTTGGGCGACGATATTTCGACCGACGTTATTTATCCCGGACGTTTTATGGCAACTGTACTGCCATGTGAAACTCCACAATTTGCGTTCGCAGATGATGCGGTATTGAATGCGCGCCTGCGGTCAGGGAAGGTTCTCCCGGGCAGCATCATTGTTGCAGGAAAGAATTTCGGTTGCGGCTCATCGCGCGAGCAGGCGGTATCAACGCTGAAGGGCTACGGCCTTGTGATTGTTGCGAAGAGCTTTGCTCGCATCTTTCTGCAGAATTCAGTGAACCTCGGATTGCAATTGATTGAAGTTCCTGATATCGAAGCCCGCGAAGGTGACGAATTGAGCATTGCCCCCGATGCAATTCTCAATGAGACAACCGGGCAACCGTTCAGAATTGTTCCGATGCCGAAATCCCGACAGGCGATTATTGATGCGGGCGGATTGATTGCGTACACACGCTCCGGGATATTGACGAAGTCACGGGAGAAGACCCTCTGAAACTCTGCTTGAAAGGCTTGCCACTAAGAGCACGAGAATGCAGAGACGTTACGAAACATCAATCCACTATCTCACGAAAATCTCTCTTGGGGTTCTCTGAATTCTCCGGTACTCTGTGGTTAGCTTTGTTCCTGACTTCTAAGCTGATCACTAACGTTCGGAGACTAATTCCGAAACGTGAGAACCCGAATCTTTTTTTTCCCAAATCCTGAACTTGATTTGCCGCCTAGCGGCGAATTTTGCCTGATTTGACTCCGTTTTGGAAGCTTTCTGCTGGCACCCCTCTTGCCTTACTGTAGGGAGTTATCAAGGAGTCTGTTCTTATGCCAAATCTGTTCTCACAAGTCGATGTAAGCCTGTTGCGCAAGTATGACCGGCCGGGCCCGCGCTACACGAGCTACCCCACTGCTCCTCTGTTCAGCCCATCATTTTCTGCAGAAGACTACAAACGGGAAATCATCACAACGAATACTTCCGAAGCTGCGTCGGACATTTCGCTGTATTTCCATTTTCCTTTCTGCGACACGCTTTGCTATTTCTGCGGCTGCACCATGATGGTGACGCAGGACCGAACCCGCATTACCGAATATCTCGACTATCTGAAAAAAGAAATCGATATGGTCGCCCCTTTGCTCGGGCAGCACCGGCAGGTTACGCAAATCCATTGGGGCGGAGGAACGCCGACACACCTGAAGCCGGAGGAAATTCTTGACATCGCACACTACATCAAGGCAGCGTTTAATGTCGATCCCGATGTTGAGATGAGTGTTGAGATTGATCCGCGTGAACTTACCCAGCGGCATCTCGGCACGCTGCGTCATGTGGGGTTCAACCGCATCAGCATGGGCGTGCAAGATTTCGATGAACGCGTGCAGAAAGCAGTGAACCGCATTGAACCCGAAGAAATGGTGCTGCAAGTATTGAAGTGGGCGGAAGGGCTGGACTTCGAAAGCATCAACATCGATCTGATTTATGGATTGCCTTTTCAAACCGTGAAGTCGTTTCAAGAAACTGTCGACAAGGTTTTACGTTTCAGTCCCGAGCGCATAGCGGTTTTCAACTATGCACACGTACCGTGGATGAAGTCGCACCAGAAAATGATTCATCAGGAAGATTTGCCGACGCCGGAACAGAAGCTCGACATTCTCAAAATGACCATCGAACGCCTTTCGGCGCACGGGTACGAATACATCGGGATGGACCATTTTGCAAAACCGACAGATGAGCTTGCCATCGCACAAAAACAAAAAACACTCTACAGAAATTTTCAGGGCTACTCGACAAAATCGGGCGCCGATTTGTACGGATTCGGCATGTCATCGATCAGTCATTTCCAATCCATCTACGCACAGAACCACAAAACGCTGCGCGAGTATTATGCAGCGATCGACGCGGGAACGCTCGCAACACATCTTGGTTACCGCATGACGGAAGATGACCATATTCGCAAATACGTTATCACGCGGTTGATGTGCGACCTCGAACTCGACAAATCTGTTGTTGAGAAGCGTTTCAATATTGATTTTGATGAATACTTCGAATCGTCGCTGGAACAACTCGGACAGTTTGTCGAAGATGGGCTTGTAACACTCTCTCATGAAAAGATCACCGTTGTTGGAGCCGGCCGTTTGCTGCTGAGAAACATTGCGATGTGTTTTGATGCGTACATAAAAACCATGGGCGAAACGAAACCTGCATTCTCCCGAACGATATAACAACCAATCTGAATCCGGAGTCATCACAGAATGAACACGAAACGATACGTAACAATTGATGGAAATGAAGCAGCCGCCTACGTTGCACACAAGCTGAACGAAGTCATCTGCATTTACCCGATCACGCCATCGTCCAACATGGGCGAGTGGGCTGACGAATGGACGTCGCAGGGAAGAAAGAATTTGTGGGGAACGGTGCCGTCGGTAACCGAGATGCAAAGCGAAGGAGGCGCGGCGGGCGCGATTCACGGCGCACTTCAAACAGGCGCTCTCTCGACAACGTTCACTGCATCGCAAGGATTGCTGTTGATGCTTCCGAATATGTTGAAGATTGCCGGCGAGCTGACCTCAACGGTTTTTCATGTCACGGCGCGTACTGTGGCGTCGCACGCACTCTCGATATTCGGCGACCATAGCGACGTGATGATGGCGCGGCAAACCGGCTTTGCAATGCTCGCATCGAACTCCGTGCAGGAAGTAATGGACATGGCATTGATTGCGCAGGCGGCGACTCTCGAAGGAAGGCTTCCCATTCTGCACTTCTTCGACGGCTTCCGCACATCGCACGAAGTAATGAAGATCGAACAACTGACGGACGAAGACTTGCGTGCAATGATTGATGATGACCTCATTTATCAGCACCGGCTGCGGGCGCTTTCGCCGGATCATCCGGTTCTTCGCGGCACCGCGCAAAATCCCGATGTGTTCTTCCAGGCGCGTGAGGCGGTAAATCCGTTCTACAACGCATTCCCCGATATCGTTCAAAAGGCGATGGACAAGTTTGCGCAGGTCGTTGGACGGAAGTATTCGTTGTTCGAATATGTCGGTTCGCCGAACGCGGAACGTGTTGTTATCATCATGGGCTCAGGCGCTGAGGCGGCAGAAGAAACAGTGGACTATCTGAATCTGCGCGGCGAGAATATTGGCTTGCTGAAAGTTCGTCTGTTCAGGCCGTTCGACATTTCGCGGTTCATCGACGCGCTGCCGAAGACTGTCAAGAGCATCGCTGTTCTCGACAGAACGAAAGAACCCGGCGCATCGGGTGAGCCAATGTATCAGGATGTTCTTACGGCAATTACCGAATCGTTCCTCAATAACAAACTCCCGTTTGCTTTTCCGAAGATTATCGGCGGACGGTACGGATTGTCATCCAAAGAATTCACGCCTGCGATGGTCAAAGGTGTGTATGAGGAGATGAAGAAGGCGACACCGAAGAACCACTTCACCCTCGGCATCAATGACGACGTGACGTTTACGAGTCTCGACTACGACGCATCGTTCAGCACGGAACCGGATGATGTCGTGCGGGCAATGTTCTACGGATTGGGCGCTGACGGGACAGTCGGAGCCAACAAGAATTCCATCAAGATCATCGGCGAAGATACAGAGAATTACGCGCAAGGCTACTTTGTATACGATTCGAAGAAATCCGGCTCAACGACGACATCGCACTTGCGTTTCGGCCCGCGCCCGATTCACTCGACGTATCTGATCGAGCGGGCAAACTTCGTGGCGTGCCATCAATGGTTTTTCCTTGAGAAGTATGATGTGCTGCGGAATGCAATTCCGAACGCAACATTCCTGCTCAACAGCTTTTACGGGGCGGACACAGTCTGGGATCAATTGCCGAGGCATATTCAGCAACAGATCATCGATAAGAATATCAAGTTCTACGTCATTGACGGATACAAAGTCGCTCAGGCATCCGGCATGGGCGGCCGCGTCAACACAATCATGCAGACATGCTTCTTTGCAATCTCCGGCGTTCTGCCGAAAGACGAAGCGATTGCTGCAATCAAGAATTCCATCAAGAAAACGTACGGCAAGAAGGGTGAGGAAATCGTCCAGCAAAATTACGATGCCGTCGATGCGACGCTGGCAAATTTGTTCGAAGTGAAAGTGCCGGCTTCTGTCACGAGCACGATTGAGATGCCGCCGACTGTTTCCGATAAAGCCCCCGACTTCGTGAAGAATGTAACGGCGCAAATCATCGCGGGCTTCGGCGACTCGCTGCCTGTGAGCGCATTCCCGAAGGATGGAACATTCCCGACAGGATCGGCTCAGTGGGAAAAGCGGAACATCGCTCTCGAGATTCCCATCTGGGATGAAACAGGTGTCTGTATCCAATGCAACAAGTGCGGGATAGTTTGTCCGCACGCAGCAATACGCATCAAAGTCTATGAGCCCGCAGATCTCGTGGGCGCTCCGTCGACATTCAAGACTATGGACTACAAAGGCGTAGAATACAAAGGCGCGAAGTACACCGTACAGGTTGCACCTGAAGATTGCACGGGCTGCGGAATCTGCGTTGAAATCTGCCCGGCAAAGAATAAGAAGGAAACACGGCTCAAGGCAATTAACATGACCGAGCAGCCTCCGATCCGTGAGCGCGAGCGTGCGAACTACGAGTTCTTCATGAGCTTGCCCGAGGTTGATCGTCGGGCGGTGAAGGCGGATTCGGTGAAGGGCTCGCAATTCTTCCAGCCGTTATTCGAGTACTCCGGCGCATGTACCGGTTGCGGCGAAACTCCATACGTAAAGCTTGCAACGCAAATGTTCGGCGACCGGATGGTCGTGGCAAACGCAACAGGCTGCTCGTCCATTTACGGCGGCAACCTGCCAACAACTCCCTGGACGAAGAACAACGAAGGACGCGGGCCGGCGTGGAGCAACTCGCTCTTCGAGGACAACGCAGAGTTCGGCCTCGGTATGCGGCTTTCCATCGATAAACAGAATGAGATGGCGAGAGAATTGGTTGAGAAGTTGAAGATTGAAATCGGAGAGACCCTGGCGAACGACATTCTCAACGCCAATCAATCCGATGAAACGGGAATTTACGATCAGCGGCAGCGCGTTGAGGACATGAAGAAGAAACTCATGAGCACCATCTCGTCCGATGCGAAACGGTTGTTGAGTCTTGCCGACATGCTGGTGAAGAAGAGCGTCTGGATTATGGGTGGCGACGGCTGGGCGTACGACATCGGGTACGGCGGACTTGATCACGTGATTGCATCTGGCAAGAACGTGAACATTCTCGTGATGGATACGGAGGTCTACAGCAACACCGGCGGACAAATGTCCAAGGCGACGCCGCGTGCAGCAGTAGCAAAGTTTGCCGCGGCTGGCAAGCCGCTGGGTAAGAAAGATCTCGGACGCATTGCCATGCAATACGGTAACGTGTACGTCGCGCAAATTGCGATGGGTTATAATGACGCGCAGACCGTTCGTGCATTCATGGAAGCGGAAGCATACGACGGACCCTCGCTCATCATTGCGTACAGCCACTGTATCGCGCACGGCATTAACATGACGAAGGGGATGACAAACCAGAAAATGGCAGTCGAGTGCGGACACTGGCCTGTCTACCGCTTCAACCCGATGCTCGCTCTGGAAGGCAAGAATCCGCTGAAGCTCGACAGCAAAGCGCCGAAGATCAAGTTCGAAGAGTACGCGTACATGGAAACCCGCTACAAGATGCTGACGAAGAGCCATCCCGAAGAAGCCAAGCGCCTGATGAAGCTCGCGCAGGGAGACGTGGACGCAAGATGGAAAGCGCTGGAGGAGTTGGCCGATGACTCGACTCGTCGAGCGAGTGATGGGAATGAGGCTGTGATCAAACCGGCTGTGCCGTCAGTATTGCCATCAACAAATTGAACTATGGCAAGAACTTTCGGAGTCTGGGAAGTATAGAGATCTGCGCGGAGAAAAGAGAAGTGCGCGTCTATTTGCACACAACAAGATCCTCAAGCGCGTTGGATTGTTCGAGCAAACTCAGATACAGTTGATACTCACCTGCCCAATCAATAATCCCGGCAGAATCATCTGTATCGCCGGCTTGGTATTGGCGGTAGAATTCTTCGGAAGTTTTGGAGTACGTGGTCTCGAATGCGGTAAGGTTTGCACGCGTTTTTTTGAGCGCTGCTTTCAGGATGTCGGATTCGCGGTCCAGCGCCTGCTTCACAAGAGTGTCAAGCTGCCGCTTCTTTTCCTGGTTGTCGGTAACGATATTAAGTTGACTCATAATAATTGAAACGATGTGTGACTGGATTGAATCTACACATTGGTAAAGTGAAACACAAACAACTGGATGGCTGATTGTTACACACATGACCGTTGTAGCGAGATTAATTTGAGAAGCGATAAGCATGAAGCAATCAATTCAGGATTTTGTAGACTGTAAGCGCATTGCAGTGGTTGGCTATTCGCGCAACAAGCGAAAGTTTGGCAATTACGCTTATGCGGAACTCACACAGCGCGGCTACCAGGTATTCCCAGTACATCCCACCGAAAAGGAGATTGCCGGTGTAGCGTGCTACCCGAATCTAAAAGCGTTGCAAGGAAAGATCGATGGCGTTCTGATTTCTGTTTCATCCAAACATGCAGTTTCCGTATTGGAGGAAGCTGCATCCATCGCTGTGCAGAACGTCTGGGTGCAACAGGGAGGCGAGTCTGCTGAAGTTGTTGAGGCTGCAAAGCGGTTGCAGCTGAATGCCGTTACAAAAAAATGTGTGTTGATGTACGCCCCACCCGTCCGGTCATTTCATGGCTGGCATCGGTCCCTGGCAAAGTTATTCGGACAGTTGTAGAATGAGCTCAATTCGGTTTCCGTTCAGCATAATGATTGCGCTTGTTGCATTGTTTGTTGCACACCTCGCGTATTACTATCCGCAACTGCCGGAGACTGTTGCGTCGCATTTTGATATGGATGGCGTACCGAATGGATGGATGGGCAGAACCGCGTTTGTGGTGATCATGGGATTTGTCATGATCCTTTCGGTAGGCTCAACTGCGGGCATCGCGTTGTTGCTTCCGCGTATTCAGGATTCAATCAATATTTCGAACAAAGACTATTGGCTGGCGCCGGAACGACGGGATGATACGATGGGATTCATCGCATCCACGATGCTGTGGATTGCGTGCGCTGTTGTTCTTCTCCTTCTCATCATCAATTTATTTGTCATCGAAATGAATATTGAAAAAGGGGCGACGCTTGGGCTGCCCATGATTCCGACACTGCTCGTGTTTCTGGGCGCCATCGGAATTCTTCTTGTTAGAATGATTTTGAAATTTAGAAAAACAAATACTACAACGACATAATTTCAGGGAGTACCAAATGGATCTATCGACCACCTACCTCGGCTTGCATCTCAAAAACCCTATAGTTCCTTCAGCCAGCCCTCTTTCGTATTCGCTCGACAGTATGAAGCGACTTGAGGATGCGGGCGCTCCGGCGATTGTTATGTATTCGCTCTTCGAGGAACAGATTGCGCATGAGGCAGCGGAGCTTGATCATTATCTGAATTACGGCACGGAGAGCTTCGCGGAAGCGCTCACATATTTTCCCGAAGCACGTGAATACAACACCGGCCCTGAAGAGTACGTTGAGCTTGTCCGCAAGGCCAAGCAGTCGCTTGAGATCCCCGTGATCGGAAGTTTGAACGGCATCTCCATCGGTGGCTGGATCCAGTATGCCCACAAGATAGAAGAAGCCGGGGCTGACGCGCTCGAACTCAACATCTATTATATCCCAACAGATCCCGGTGTAACATCCACTGATGTTGAAGACCGTTACCTTGAAGTGCTTCACGCAGTGAAGCGGACAGTCAATATTCCGGTGGCGGTGAAGCTGAGCCCGTTCTTCAGTTCGATGGCGAACATGGCAAAGCGACTCGAACTTGCGGGAGCCAATGGGCTGGTATTGTTCAACAGGTTTTATCAGCCGGATATTGATTTGGAAGAATTGGAAGTGATACCGAATGTTGTGCTGAGTTCACCCGGTGAAATGCGTCTACCGTTACGATGGGTCGCAATTCTGCACGGCAGAGTAAAGATGAGCCTTGCCGCAACCAGCGGGATTCACACAGTGCACGACATTGTCAAGATGGTAATGGCGGGAGCCGATGTGACGATGATGTGTTCTGCTCTTCTGAAGAACGGCCCGGCACATCTGTCGAAGGTCCTTGCCGATCTCGATCTCTGGATGCTTGACCACGAATACATTTCCATCCAGCAGATGAAAGGAAGTATGAGCCAGAAATCAGTCGCCGACCCGGCTGCATTTGAGCGGGCGAACTATGTGAAAGCGTTGCATTCCTTCAAGCTAATGCCCTGACAGCAAACGAACAACACGATCATAATCTCCGGAAGCAGGCTGCGCTTATCTCGGTGCTGGTTGGCTTCGGTATGCTTGGCATAAAGACCACGGCGTATCTCCTGACGCATTCGGCTGCTATTTTCTCGGATGCTCTGGAGTCCATCGTGCACGTGTTTGCGACCTCCATTGCATTGTACAGCATCATCGTCAGCTCTCGTCCCGCAGACGAGTCGCATCCGTACGGGCACGGCAAGGTTGAGTTCTTCTCCGCAGGACTCGAAGGCGGACTTATTGTTGTCGCAGCGTTTGCGATTATTTACGCCGCTGTCCGGGATATGATTTTCGGAAGGGAGCTTGTTGATCTTGACACCGGAATGCTGCTCATTCTTGCCGCTTCAATTGTGAATCTGCTGCTCGGCTGGTTTCTCATCAAACGCGGAAAAGCCACCGACTCGCTTACTCTCGTTGCTGATGGCAAGCATGTCCTCACCGATTCATACACCAGCTTCGGGGTTGTTGCCGGACTCGGTCTGGTCTACCTCACCGGCTATACGATTCTTGATCCTTTGGTTGCGATTGCTGTAGCGATCAACATCTTGGTCTCAGGATACAAACTCATGCGGGTGTCGGTAGGCGGATTGATGGACGAAGCAGACCGGCCCACGCTCGAACGCATCAACGAGATCGTCCACCGGTTCCGAACGCGTGAATGGATCAACATGCATCACCTGCGCATCATGCGATCAGGGCGATTGCATCATCTGGATTTTCACTTGATTGTTCCCTTCTACTGGAGCGTGGAGAAGTCGCATGCTTTTCAAGGCGAGATTGTAAGGGAGATTGGCGCAGCGATGAACAACAATGCTACGATATTGATCCACCTCGATCCATGTATTGAAGCGTATTGTCCTTCATGCAACGTTGAACCTTGCCCGGAGCGGCAAGCACGGTTTATTCATCAGCCGGAGTGGACAATCATGTCGATCGTTGGCGACCCGCCGTTCATCAGCGACGGAGATGAACGAGATGGAATTGTACAGGCTACGCAATAACTTCGAAGCGTGTCAGCGAAGCATCCCTTGTGTTTCGAAGCAAGCACGAATGCGGTGACCATGACAACGACTGTGCTTTCGCGTACGATGTGAACAGTCAAGCGTAACTGTTGTACAAATATTTTTTGAAAAGTTGCACGCAAGTCTTGTGTTCTCCAATTCCCCGTTCTATATTAACCCAGCAACGACACTCGCCTTCTCCATCACTCATAAAAATTTTTATTCATTCGAATGAGACTTCTTCGGATCCAAGCTTCTGCGCGGAAAACCGTGATTTACCATCCGTCCCTCTCGGACATCCGCAGCCGGCTGCAATGCCTTTTCGGCCAGCATGAATACGAAACGGTGCTGGAGTACCCCAGCATTGGCGCAAAGGAAGAAATGTGCATCCACTGCATGAAGGAACGCTACTCTGTGCATCCTCAAGAATCCATTGTTTGCAAGGCCTCAAGCGCCGCGTAGTTTCTTGCTTTCCTGAACTATTTCCGCTATTCTTTCCCACGCCCGTTCTATTCTATTGACGTATTGACATAATCGAAAATAGTCGGTACCATTTTCTCCACACACTCTCGAACTTCATTCCGCATTATTCTCACAATCGCAAGGATAACGATGTCACGCATAGTGAAATGTGGTCTCATTCAATGTTCCATTGCCACCTCCAACGACCAGCCCATTGACGTAATAAAGAAGGCAATGATCGACAAACATATTCCGTTCATCGAAGAAGCGGGCAAACAAGGCGTTCAGATTCTTTGCATGCAGGAGATCTTTTACGGCCCGTATTTCTGCGCCGAGCAGAAAACAAAATGGTACAACTCAACGGAAAAGATTCCGGACGGGCCGACTGTAAAGCTGATGCAGGAGTATGCCAAAAAATATCAGATGGTGATGATTGTTCCGATCTACGAGGAGGAAATGACGGGCGTCTATTATAATACCGCTGCGGTCATTGACGCTGACGGGACGTACCTCGGCAAATACCGCAAGACGCATATCCCGCAGGTCGATCCCGGCTTCTGGGAAAAGTTTTATTTTAAACCGGGCAATGTCGGATATCCTGTCTTCAACACGCGTTACGCGAAGGTTGGGGTGTACATTTGCTATGACAGACATTTCCCGGAAGGCGCTCGTTGCCTCGGGCTGAACGGCGCGGAAATTATGTTTAACCCCTCCGCGACGGTCGCCGGACTTTCAGAATATTTGTGGGAACTTGAACAGCCAGCACATGCAGTAGCAAACGGATATTTTGTCGGGGCGATCAACCGCGTCGGCATCGAAGCGCCGTGGAACATCGGGGAGTTTTACGGCAAGAGTTACTTCTGCACACCCCGCGGGAAAATTATCGCGCAAGCAAGCCGCGATAAATCCGAGTTGGTTGTGGCTGACCTTGATATGGATATGATAAAAGAAGTGCGCGAGACCTGGCAATTCTTCCGCGACCGCAGGCCGGATGCATATGAGGCCCTGGTGAAGCAGTAACTACCAATCCTGAGCGGAGCGCCCGACTGCCTTATTAGAACATACAGGGCGGGCAGGAAGGATCTCGCTCCGTTCAGAATGACAAGTGCCTCGGTTTATATTTTGAGCGAATATGCCTAATCTTATTCCCGTAGAAATTATTGAGCAGCGAATCTTCCTGATTCGCGGAGAGAAGGTGATGCTTGACCGACACCTTGCCGAACTGTACGCCGTCGATACGCGAACTCTCAATCAATCAGTCAAGAGAAACACAGACCGTTTTCCCGCAAATTTTATGTTTCAGCTTTCGGAGAAAGAGCGGGACGAGGTTATCACAATTTGTGATAACCTTTTGCCCCTCAAGTTCGCCCGCACGTTGCCATACGCGTTTACTGAACAAGGTGTCGCGATGTTGTCCGGAGTCTTGCGCAGCAAACGAGCCGTTCAAGTCAACATTCAAATTATGAACACCTTTGTTTTATTGCGCCGTATGCTTGCGGATAACAAAGCGCTTGCTCATCGTCTGAATGAGATGGAGAAAAAATACGACGCTCAGTTCAAAGTCGTCTTTGACGCGTTGAGAAAACTTATCACGCCTCCCGATCCGCCCAAGCGTCCCATTGGTTTTCGTGTTGGAGAAGGCAAGACGCCATATATTGTCATCAAAAGGAAATCATGAATTCAACTCTTACATCTCAGGAAATTTCCGACCTCACAGCTCGCTACACGTACGGCACGTGGCGGTTTCAGAAAGGGTGGAAGCCGCTGCATGTTGTGGATGCTGAAGGATGTTACTTCACCGACGGCAGCGGGAAGAAATATCTTGACTTCTCCGCCCAGCTTATGTGCTCCAATCTGGGACATAAGAATCCTGCAATTATCAAAGCGATTGAAGAGCAAGCGCGAACGCTCCCGTTTATAGCGCCCGGCTTTGCAACAGATGTCCGGGCGGAACTCAGTAAGATGTTGCTCGAAGTGTTGCCGGAGGGATTGACGAAGTTTTTCTTCACAACATCCGGCACAGAGGCAAACGAAGCTGCATTCAAGATTGCCCGCATGTATACGGGCAAGACGAAAATCATTGCGCGCTACCGTGCGTATCATGGGTCGACGATGGGTTCGATTGCCGCGACCAGCGATCCCCGCCGTTGGGCGATGGAGCCGTTGGGAAAAATGCCGGGTGTTATCTTTGCGCCCGAGGTAAACTGCTACAAGTGTCCCATTATGCATCACTATCCGGAGTGCGGCATTGCATGCGTGGAGTACGTTGAGCATATGATAGAGAATGAAAGCGATGTCGCCGCAGTGATTATCGAACCCGTCGTTGGGACGAATGGTGTTCTCATCCCACCAAAAGAATATCTTCCGCGGTTGCGGCAAATCTGCGACAAGTACGGAGTATTGCTCATCGCGGATGAAGTGATGAGCGGCTGGGGACGCACCGGTGAGTGGTTTGCGGTGGATCATTGGAACGTTAAACCCGATATTCTGACAACCGCAAAAGGCATTACTGCCGCGTACGTGCCGCTCGGTCTTTGTGCCACAACCCAAAGGATTGCCGATTACTTCGACGACCATTATTTCTCGCACGGCCACACATACGAGGCTCATCCAATGACTCTCGCGCCGGCGATTGCCGCCATCAACGAAATGAAACGGCTGAATGTCAATCAGCGCGCAAAAGATATGGGCGCGTATCTAGGGGAAAAGTTGAATGCCTTGAAATCAAAACATGCAAGCATCGGTGAAGTACGCGGGATTGGTTTGTTCTGGGCAGTCGAACTCGTGAAGAATCAGAAAACAAAAGAGCCGTTCAATACCAAAACAGACAAAGTCTCAGGTAAGCCGTTGCTCGTTGATAAGGTCGCCGGTGAGATGATGAAGAACGGCGTATTTATTCAAGCGTGGATCAGCCATTTCGTAATTGCGCCGCCGCTTATTATCACAAAAGAAGAAATTGATATTGGAGTGAAGGCGTTGGATGAAGCGTTGGGGATTGCGGATGGGGAAACAGACAAATAGTTTCAGGGTTCAAGGTTCTGGGTTCAAGGTTCTGGAAGGAGAATCGGTATGGATGGTGGCTACAGAAAGTTGGAGATATACAATTTGGCGCATGCCTTAGCGGTAAGAGTGCACAAGATGACGATGGGCTTGCCGAAGTTCGAGATGTATGAAGAGGGCGGGCAAGTCCGTCGCTCTTCAAAATCTGTGTCTGCGCAAATCGTCGAGGGATACGCTCTCAGAAAATACAAGAATGAATTTCTTCATTATTTGTGGCGAGCATACGGCTCAAGCGAAGAAACATCAGAACATCTATTGTACCTGTGCGAGACGGAATCATGTAAGGATGAAAAGCTGTATCAAGAGTTGTCGGAAAATTACAAGCGTCTTAACAGGATGCTTTTTAACTACATCCAATCGGTTGAGCGCACGTTTGACACGCCGGCATTCCTGAAAGAGCCATCTGTCAAGTATCATGTTGGTTCCACATTCAATGACGAACTCCCACATCAACCTCCGAACCTTGAAACCTCACGCGCTGAACCACAAAACCCTGAACCCTGAACCTTGAACCTCAAACCTCGAACCCGACGATGAAAAATCTCGCCCCAAAACTTTCACAACAAGAATACGAAATCAACTTCGCCGAGCTCCATCCTCCGTTCACGCCAAACTCCGCAGTGACCGAAGCCAACCGTTGTTTGTATTGTTTCGATTCTCCGTGCATGAAGGCATGTCCGACGCATATCGACATCTCCACATTCATTAAGAAGATTGCAACTGAAAATGTGAAGGGCTCAGCGAAGACAATTCTCAGTTCGAATTGGATTGCTCTTACGTGTGCGAAAGCTTGTCCTGTGGACGTGCTATGCGAAGGTGCGTGCGTGTACAATGAGCGCGGCGAGGAGCCGATTCAGATTGGAAGACTTCAGCGGTATGCCATTGATTGGTACTTCGAGCACGGCATGCCGCCATTGTTTACTCCCGCCCCGAAAAACGGGAAGAGCATCGGTGTAATCGGCGCGGGAGCGTCGGGACTCGCGTGTGCGGCAGAGGCTGCATTGCTTGGTTACGACGTAACGATCTATGATGCAAATGAAAAGCCGGGCGGACTGAATACGTGGGGCATAGCCCCGTACAAAATGATGCAGGAAGATGCGTTGAACGAAGTGAAATTGGTTGAGAGTTTCGGCGTGAAGATTCAATCCCGTGTTCGCGTTGGAAACAATATTTCAATTGCCGAGTTGGAAAAGAAGCATGATGCAATTTTTTTGGGAGTCGGACTCGGCTCTTCGTCGCGGCTGAACATTCCGGGCGAAGATCTTCCCGGCGTGTACGAGGCGGTGGATTTCATCGAGCAAGTTACAACGCGCAACTGGCCTTCGGTGGATGTGGGGAAGCGTGTTGCCGTCATCGGCGCGGGAAACACGGCGATTGACGCAGTGACGGAAGCACGGCGGCTCGGTGCCGAACACGTGATGATTGTGTACCGCCGGAGCAAAGAAGAAATGCCGGCGTATGATTTTGAATATGAACTTGCAAAAAGCGACGGGGTGCACTTTCAATTTCTCACAGCCCCAAGCCGGATCGTGGGAACGGACCATGTGGAAGCATTGGAATGCATTTACATGCGGCTGGGCGAACCCGACGAAGAAGGAAGACGCAACGCCATTCCGGTTCCCGGCACTGAATTTCAGATTCCGGTTGATATGGTCATCAAGTCCGTCGGGCAAAAAATAGAACAAACATTTCTCTCTCAAATCCCAAACCTCAAAACAGAGGGAGGGAGAGTGTGGGTGAACCGGGAAACGTTACAGACCTCCAACCCCAAATATTTTGCCGGCGGCGATTGTATTAACGGCGGAAAAGAAGTAGTAAACGCTGCGGCGGACGGGAAGAGAGCGGCACATGGGATTTCCAAAGCTCTATTTCCGCAATGACTTGGTGAGGTTCGCTCATGGCTTGGGAGTTCGAATGGGACCCAAAGAAAGCAGAAGAGAATCTCAAAAAGCACCAATTCAGTTTTCAAGAAGCGTCTACAGTATTCGGTGATTTCTTATCAAGAACGATAAGCGATCCAGAACATTCTCACGGAGAATCTCGGTACATTACAATGGGGTTGTCGGCTGCCGGAAAATTGTTGGTGGTAAGTCATACGGACCGAGGCGAGAGAGTAAGAATCATTAGTGCAAGAAGAGCATTTCCGAAGGAGGTTCGAGAATATGAAGAAGAAACGTAATGGAACGGCCGAAGAAGGATATGACTTCAGCAAAGCTGTCGTTGGTAAATACGCGGCGAAGTATGCGGAAGGCACGAACATTTTTCGATTGCCGCCCGCGACGGCAAAGAAAGTTCACCTCCTCTCGCGCAAGCAACGCAAATCACCCGAATCCGTTTTGAATGATCTTGTAAAGCGTTCGTTGCAAGGGGTCGGATAAATTCATGAAAGTTGGAAGCGATTGCATTAACTGCGGAAAAGAAGTGGTGAACGCGGCAGCGGATGGAAAGAGAGCGGCCCGTAGAAGGTCTACGCTGCGGACAAATCAATCGGTCAGTTAAGAAAGGAACAGGTACATGAATGTAACATCCTCAATATTGAGAGATTTGGGATACTCCGACGAACAGGCATTGCGCGACTTCGCGCTCTTGCAAACTTCCCAAAAACATGCAGAGTTGCGGCTGGAAGACGGCTTCTACCAACATAAATATAATACAACATTCACGGAATTTGAGAACATGTTAAAATCTGTGTCGGAAGAGAAGTTTGAAAGAGAAGATGACTACCTCGCCTGGAAGTTTGCATACGAGGGAGCAAAATACTGGAAAGAGCAACTTGAAACCCTTCGTCGCGCATCGTGATTTCGATAATTGAGCTGTATGCAAAGATTGTTCGGTCGTATCAGGTCGAAAAGTTCAGGGAGTTTGGCGAGGCGCACCAGTTTGTCGCTGCTATCGAATTGGTTGACGATTCGACGTTGCACATCAGAGATTATCTTTTCCTCGACGGTTCCCGAAAATACTCCTATCATTGGCAAGACAAATCAGGGAATCTAATTCTGCGATGGGATAATTCAGAACATCATCGCCATCTTTCGACATTTCCATTTCATCAACATTCGGCTCACGGGATTGAGCAATCTGTCCCGATGAGCGTAGAGAGAGTTCTTCAATTCATATCGAAAAAAATTTTAGGAGAGTAGCATGGTAAATCTCTCAGTGGATTGTGGCGGCATCAAATCCCCCAATCCCTTTTGGCTTGCGTCCGCTCCGCCATCGAACTCCGCGTATCAAGTCTGCAAAGCATTTGAAGCAGGATGGGGCGGTGCGGTTTGGAAAACCATTGGCGAACCGGTGATGAACGTTTGCAACCGCTACGGCGCGGTGGATTACAACGGGCAGAAAATCCTCGGTCTCAACAATATCGAGCTTATCAGCGACCGCCCGATTGAGGTGAACTTGCGCGAAATAGCCGAAACAAAAAAACTCTGGCCAGACCGTGCTGTCATAGTTTCGCTCATGGTTGAGTCGAAACGCGAGACGTGGCACGACATTGTAAAACGTTCCGTTGATACGGGTGCGGACGGCATTGAGCTGAACTATGGTTGTCCGCATGGTATGAGTGAGCGCGGGATGGGCTCTGCGGTTGGGCAGGTGCCGGAGTATTGCCAGATGATTACTGAATGGGTGATGGAAGCGTCGTCGATCCCCGTGCTCGTGAAGCTGACGCCAAATATCAGCGACATCAGGTTCCCCGGCCGCGCGGCTAAACGAGCAGGAGCGAATGGCATTTCGCTCATCAATACAATAAACACAATCATGGGCATTGATCTCGACACGCTTGAATTGAAACCATCCGTCGGTGGCAAAGGCGGGCACGGCGGCTACGCGGGTCCCGCGGTGAAGCCGATTGCACTCAACATGGTGTCCCAAATTGCAACCGACCCGGAAATTAATCTTCCGATCTCCGGCATTGGCGGCATCTCGACCTGGCGCGATGCATTGGAGTTTATTCTCCTCGGTTGCTCGAGTGTTCAGGTGTGCACCGCTGTAATGCATTACGGTTTCCGTATCGTAGAAGATATGACCGAAGGATTATCAAATTGGATGGAAGAGAAAGGCTACACGTCGCTGGATCAAGTCCGCGGCAAATCGCTGCCGGCGATCAGCGATTTCGGAAATCTCAATCTGTTATACAAAGCCGTTGCCCGCATCGACGAATCGAAATGCATACAGTGCAACCTCTGCTACGTTGCGTGCGAAGACACTGCGCATCAATGCATCGACCGCTATCCGAAAGCATTCGGCGCAAATGGCACGACGGAAATTAAGGACCAGCCGAAAGTCCGGGAGGAAGATTGCGTCGGGTGCCGTCTATGTTACATCGTCTGTCCTGTCGACGGCTGCATCTCAATGGTGCAACTGGATGACGGCACACAATCTAAAACCTGGAACGAGCTCGTAAAAGAACTTCCCCAACCGATGACGTGGGAAGACTTGCGGGCATTTCAGAAGAAGCATGGAATTGAAATTCATTAAAAGCAATGAAGCTTCCCGATGTCATCATCCCGACGGAGAAATTGTTTGACTATTGCCTTAATCCCGCACATCCGCGTGGAGGAGACAAAGCAAAGTTGTTCGGACAAGCGCTTGGAATCAATCTCGAAAATGCCGACGTTTTTATTGAGCTTTTGATGACTGCTGCAAAGAACGAAGAAGCAACGTTGGTTCGGACGGATAGATATGGTCAGTACTATCGTCTTGATTTCTCCGCCGACGGTGTTCGAGGTAAAGAGACTGTTCGCAGTACATGGATGATACGGAAAGGTTCCGACAAAGCGCGGCTTGTATCATGTTTCGTAAAGAGAAGGAGATAAGTCAATGACGGCACAACCAAAGCCATACGATGTGGTTGCTCTCCTACAAGATATTCGCGAAGAAAAACTTTCACGGGGAATGGTTGGGACGGTGGTCGAGCCTCTCGACGAAGAGAACGTTCTTGTGGAGTTCTGTAACTCTTACGGTGAAACGCTCGCGATTGTTCCTCTCCAGATGAATCACGTGCTTGTACTTGAGTGGGAGACAGTGTCTCATATCGCAGATGTCTAAACGGTAGTATGGATGAACACTCAACCCAAACTGTTGGAGGTGATTGCGTTGCTTCGCTATATTCCAGCAGAGAATGTTCGAGCGGATCAGCGTGGAGGGAATTGCTGACTTGTAAACACCTGCGTCAGAATAATGACGTGAGAAGACTTGCGGGCATTTCAGAAGAAGCATGGAATTGAAATTCATTGAGGGGGACCAATTCACTGTCATATTCACCTTACAAAAGGTATAGTCATGAACAAGTTCACCGTTCTACTCAAGATCGTGCTGTTGATTGTTGTGGCGTTGTCCGTTGGTGTGCGCCCGATGTTCGCGCAAGATATGGCAAAGGTCGCTCCTTCGATGGCCAAAGTCGTGTTGGATAATGACAAGGTGCGTGTCTTTGAAGTTCACGTCAAAGCTGGAGAGAAACTTCCGATGCACTCCCATCCTTCCTCAAGCCTCGTTATACCAATCACTGCCGGAAAAACAAAAACGACACTTGCGGGCGGCAAAGTGATGGAAACGGAATTCAAAGTCGGAACACCGCGATGGAACGATGCGGTAACCCACGCAAACGAAGCCCTTACCGATATACATGTCATGGTCATCGAGTTGAAAGATCAGAAGATGATGAAGAAGAAATAGGTTTGAATTTAGTACAAGACAATCAGCCGCCTGTAGCTTGGGAACGGCACTTTACGGTGCAGGCGGCTGGCAGCAATTTCTAACTTCAGGATGCTTAAACCAACTAACGCGATAGAAACTCATCAGCATCAGACAAAGGGATAATTGTATGAGCGAGAAAGAACAGTTCCTGTCCGTGTGGAACAACGAACACAAAATAACTCTTCGCGTGATGAACGCGTATCCAGCGGACAAGCTCGATCTGAAACCTGCCGAGAAATCGAAATCCGCCCGCGACCTGCTTTTTGTGTTTGTGAGCGAGCAACATTTTTTCACGATGGCGCTCGATGGGAAGATTGATTTCATGGCGCCAATGCCGAAAGCTCCATCAACGCTTCAGGAAATTATCTCTGCGTATGAAAAAGAAAATGCCGCGTTGGTCGCGAAGCTGAAAGCAACGCCGGAGGCGGATTTCAATAAGACCGTTGCGTTTCCTGTTGCTCCCAAGACAATGGGTCAGGTGCGCGTGATGGACCTTTCATGGATGATGTTAATGGATTCCGTTCATCATCGCGGACAGCTTTCCGTGTACATTCGCCTCGCCGGCGGAAAAGTTCCCTCCATCTATGGTCCCACCGCCGACGAACCGTGGATGTAACACCAAGCAGTCGCGGCTACAATAAAAAAGATCAGAAGCGCGGCCGAGGAATATCCCCTATTGCTCGCGCGTCTCTGAATAATCAAAACATCACTAACACAACGGAGGTCGCAATGAAAAGCAGTAAGTTCTGGCTAGCGGTGTTGGCAGCGGGGGTGGCTGTAAATATTTTTGATTACCTGGTGCATGGCATATGGCTGGCACCTACATACAAGAGTTTGCCGGATGTATTCCGGCATATGAGTGATCCCACATGGTTTATCATCGGCGACTTTGTTGCTGTGCTCGTGTTTGCATGGTTCTATGATAAAGTCTATGCATGCTTTGGCGGCGGCGTAAAGGGTGGAGCAATGTACGGCTTGTATGCGGGTATCCTCGTAAGTTTTCCCACATGGGTTTTTATCCACCTCGTCTTCGAAGGATTCCCTTACGGCTTATCATGGACGATGACGTTTCTGGGTATTGCCTGGGGCGTGATTGCCGGTGTCGTACTTGGAGCGATATACAAAAAGGGTGCAGTGGCCGTCGCCCTGTAGATTCAATCGATTCTTCTGTAGAAACCGAAATAGTTGCTTCACTTAACCCGCGCCTCATGACGATGCGCGGGCTGTGTATTTATCAAAAAGGAAAGTCGCATGTCCACGCTTATTAAAAACGGCCGCATCATTACCGCCGAGCAAGATTATCCCGCCGACATATACATTGAGAAGGATGTAATCAGCACCATCGGAGCTGAATTAAATATGCAGGCGGATACGGTGATCGATGCGAAAGGGAAGTACGTCATTCCCGGCGGCATTGACGTGCACACGCACATGGATATGCCGTTCGGCGGAACAGTCTCGAGCGATGACTTTGAAACCGGCACACGCGCTGCCGCGCACGGCGGCACGACGTGTATCATTGACTTTGCGATCCAGGCGAAAGGCACAAAAATCCGCGATGCGCTGGACACATGGTGGAAGAAAGGCGAGAAGGCTGTCACGGATTTCAGTCTGCACATGATCGTGACGGATTTGCCCGAGGCGCATCTTGAGGATATGAATGAGATGGTCAGCGAAGGCGTCACGAGCTTCAAGCTGTTCATGGCGTATCCGGGCGTGTTGATGGTTGATGACGCGACGATTTTCCGCGCAATGCGGCAGACCGCGGCAAACGGCGGACTTGTGTGTATGCACGCGGAGAATGGCGGCGTCATTGACCTTCTTGTTCAAAAAGCAATTGCCGAAGGGAAGACAGCGCCGATCTATCATGCGCTCACGCGGCCAACCACCGCAGAAGGCGAAGCGGTGAACCGTGCCATTGCTCTCGCGCAAATGGCAGGCGCACCGGTCTACATTGTGCATCTTTCATGTGCTGATGCGTTGGAGAAAGTTTCCGAAGCGCGTGACCGTGGCATTCCGGTGTTTGCTGAAACGTGTCCGCAATACTTATTGCTATCGATTGAGGACTTGAAGCGCCCCAACTTTGAAGGGGCAAAGTACGTCTTCACGCCGCCGCTGCGCGAGAAGTGGCATCAGGATAAACTCTGGGAAGGCATCAAGAAGAATACACTGCAGGTCGTCTCCACCGACCACTGTCCGTTTTGTTTCAAGGAACAGAAAGAGATGGGCAGGGACAGCTTTGCGAAGATTCCCAACGGCGGGCCCGGCGTTGAAAACCGTTTGCAGCTTCTCTTCCATCACGGCGTGAACATGAAACGCATTTCGCTGAACCGCTGGGTGGAAATCGTTTCGACTGCGCCGGCAAAAATGTTCGGACTCTACCCGCGCAAAGGCTCTATCGCCGTCGGCTCCGATGCAGACATTGTCATCTGGGATCCGGAGGAAGAACATACTATCTCAGCAAGCACGCATCACATGCGCGTGGACTATTCGATGTTTGAAGGATTCAAAATCAAAGGTAACGCGAAGACCGTCCTCTCGCGAGGTGAAGTTGTTGTTGAAGGCGGCAAGTTTCTGGGCAAACCCGGGCGCGGTAAGTTCATCAAGCGCGATGCGTTCGCGGGGGCGTGGAAATGATAGCAAGAGAGTGATGCATTGCTGAGTATTGAGCAAATACAAGAATTGCTCGCAAGCGGAGAATATGAACTGACTTTGCACGCGACAGAACGGGTTATTGAGCGGAACATTTCAAGGAAAGAAATCCGCGAAGCGGGGGCAACAAGTAAAATGATCGAAGACTATCCAACGGATAAGTATGGTCTCCCAGTTGTCTTCTGCTTGGTTGGACCGATACGCGGCGACCGTTGCATATCCAAGTATCGAGGAAAGAGACTCAAAAAATAAAAATCATTACATTGTACGAACCGGAAGATGACGAGTGGATTGATTACAAAGTAAGGAGAAAGTGAGATGACATGTGAAGTGTGTGGGGTCGGGACGCGCGAGCAGCGCCGAATCGACAAAGCCTTTGAGATTGATGGACGATGGGTTGTTGTTGAGAAATTTCCCGCTGAAGTCTGTTGGCACTGTGGCGAAGTGACAATCGCGGGAGATGTCGCGGAGGAAATCCGTCGTATTGTGAGAGAGGGAAAATCCGGTCGTATTGCACTCGAAGCGGATCTCTATACCTTTGCCTCGCCTAGAGGTCATCGAGAAAACCGCCCGACATGAACCCATTCCAGTCGCTTCGACATCGGCATATCTCTGTCCTGAGTTCGACATTGATTCTAGTGCGGCGCGGGAAACGGGTAGCGATTGTACAGGGAGAGATCGCGTTCGCCCGAAGGCTATCGCATTACAGTAAGAGAACGCCTCTCACATGACTCTGGACAAGTCGTATCGAGAACTACGGATATGAATTTTGGCGTGGCGAGGAGAAGATAGCATGGTACGACAACCAGCCACATCTGAATGAGCCCGATCTTGCAAGTACGTTTCCCCACCACAAACATATTCCTCCCGATATGAGAAATCATCGGGGGTGCCAGCGCCGCTTCTGCATTTTGATCAGCCAAACGTATCAGTTGAGGCATTGCTGAAAGAAGCATAACGATACGTGCGTGTGGAATACTCGATGTTTGAAGGATTCAAAATCAAAGGAAGCGCGAAGACCGTTCTCTCTCGTAGCGAAGTTGTTGTGGACAGCGGGAAGTTCCTCGGCAAACCCGGCCGCGGGAAATTTATTAAACGCGATGCGTTTGCGGGGGCGTGGAAGTAGAACCGGGGCGCCCGTAACACGGAACACCCCGCCTGCCTTATTGCACATTAAGGCGGGCAGGCAGCCCCGCATATTGCCGGATTATGATCGATATAGAAACAGTCAGATCCTATGCACTCTCACTTCCGGATGTGGAGGAGAAGGACCATTTTGGAATGCCATCGTTCAGAGTACGGAACAAGATTTTTGCCACGCTCCGGGTGAAAGACAACAGAGCGATGGTGAGACTTTCTCCGGTTGACCAATCCGTGTTTTGCTCTTATGGCAACGACGTGTTCTTTCCTGTTCCCGGCGGATGGGGGACAAAAGGTGCGACGTTTGTTGATCTCAAAAAAGTACGGAAGAGTATGTTCAAAGATGCTCTGACAATTGCCCACGCCGGAGTTACTGCAAAAAAACAATCGGGCAAACCGAAACAGAAGTAATTTCAGTGTGTATCAATTTCATTTTAACAGTGAGAGACGGAAGAAAAGTGACGAATAAAATCCGGCTGCGGCTGAGGGAGAATCACTTGCACTCACAATCATCATAAGGTTATGAATCGATTACTCTCGTCCGACTTGGTCGAAGTCGATCTCTCCTCCGTCGCCCATAGTTCTCTCATCAACGACGACATCGCACCCACAAAAATTTCCCAGCGCCGCTGGACGACGTACAACATCGCAGCACTTTGGATTTCCATGTCCGCATGCATCCCGACGTACATGCTTGCCTCGTCGCTTATTTCAGAAGGGATGAACTGGTATCAGGCTGTGATTACAGTTTTCCTTGGGAACGTCATCGTGTTGCTGCCGATGGTCCTCAACGCGCACGCGGGGACAAAGTATGGCATTCCTTTTCCCGTGTATTGTCGTGCATCGTTTGGTGTGCATGGCGCGAACATTCCGGCATTGTTGCGGGCGTTTGTTGCATGCGGATGGTTCGGCATTCAAACGTGGATTGGCGGCTGGGCTATCTACAAGATTATCACAATTTACATTCCGTCCTGGGATGCGCTTCCGGTTTGGTTCGCCGGCATCAACATTGCGCAGTTTGCATGCTTCATGTTTTTCTGGGGCATCAATATGTTCGTCATCTTCAAAGGTATCGAATCAATTCGCTTTCTTCTGGACATCAAAGCACCGCTTCTTATCGCTCTCGGTCTGGCATTGCTGGCATGGGCATACCAGAACGCCGGCGGATTCGGGCCGATGCTGTCACAGCCATCGCAGTTTGTTCCCGGCGGACCGAAGGCCGGACAATTCTGGGCGGTATTCTTTCCATCGCTAACCGGCATGATCGGATTCTGGGCAACACTCTCGCTCAACATTCCGGATTTTACCCGCTACGCGCGGTCGCAACGGGAACAAATGCTCGGTCAGGCAATCGGGCTTCCCACCACCATGGCGTTGTATTCGTTCATCGGTGTTGCGGTCACCTCGGCGACCATTGTTATTTACGGCTCGCCCGTGTGGGATCCGGTTGTTCTGATAACGCGCTTCACCAATCCTATTGTGCTTGCGGTTTCATTGTTTGCACTTTGTCTCGCGACGCTGGCGACGAATCTTGCTGCGAATGTTGTGAGCCCCGCAAATGACTTCGCCAACCTCTGGCCGTCGAAGATAACGTTCCGCATCGGCGGATTGATTACCGGCATCATCGGCATTTTGATTCAACCCTGGAAGCTGGTCGCTGATCCGAGCGGATACATTTTTACGTGGCTCGTGGGCTACTCAGCGTTGTTGGGGCCGATCGGTGGGATTTTGATATGCGATTACTTCGTTCTTCGGCACACGATTCTTCATACGGTGCAACTGTATTTGACGGAAGGCGACTATTCGTATCGCAAGGGATTTAATCCTGCGGCAATCGTTGCGCTTATGCTGGGCATCGCGCCCAGCATTCCGGGTTTTCTAGGAACAATCAAACTCCTCGACCCCGTGTCTGTGGGATCGTTCCTGATGCATTTGTATAACTATGCGTGGTTCGTCGGGTTCGGAGTAGCGTTTGTGGTGTATCTGCTTTTGATGAGGAGAAAGAGTTGAGCAAACTCTTCTGCTGAACTTATTTAGGGAGTGTTGAAGAGAAGAACGAAAGAAGTAATGGTGCGTGCTTCATTTGCCTTTTCGTTTCTTGACGTACGGTTCAAAAATGTTGGCCAGCATTTGTTTCTTCTTCGTTCGCCGTACGTAGAAATCCGACTCGACGGTAACGATATTGTTCACATTGTGAAACTCGGCAAGAACGATGAGCGAGCCATCCGCAAAATCCATCGGGAGATCTTGATATTTCATCGCTAACTCGACAAGTCGTTGCGTAAAATGGAGGTTGAACTCTAATACAACAACCCCGCCCGCCTGAATCCAACGAAGAAAGTCAATCTGCGCCTTTGGATTGAACTTCAGAAGATGTCCGACCTCCGTTACCACAAGCCACGAAGTGAAGAGCCTGCCGGAAAATTCTTCCCAAAAGGAAAGGGCTGAAGAGTGGTAGGCATCGTCTTTATCGAAGAGAGCGATGAGGGATCCGGCGTCAACGAGAGACTTTAGCACGCAGCATCTCCGTTAAGATTTCCTTGCGTCGGGTGCTGAGGTCGCCGCGCCCGCTGCCATACTTTCCAAAGTACTCCTTGCCAAGCTCGTACGACGATTGCGCATCAAGATAGTCATCAAGAAATTTGTCGAGCGCATTCTTGATCAGCTCTGTTTTTGTCTTGCGCTCCTTGCGAGCGACAATACTCAAGCGGCGCTCAGTTTTTTGGGGTAATCGAATTGTTGTCGGCATGAGAGGTTCCTGTCATACAAAGTGTATTACACGTATGGCATTACGTATCTCTCCGGCGAGATGCAAGTGCTCGCCTCCAAATCAAAAATGAGAAAACTTGCCACGCCTGCGTGCCGTAACGCCCACTTCGGCGTGCAGGCACGAAGGCACCAAGACACAAAGGTTGCACGAAGTGCTTCTTGCGATAAAGCCCCTCCCTTCTTAGGAGGGGCTGGGCAGGCAGCCCCGCCACACCATAATGAGCGGCGGGGTTGTGTGAGCACAATTAATGACGCCTTCTATTTTTTCTCGTTCTGCGGCTCGACTGGGTTCAAGTCAAATTTGCCGGGTTGTTCCCAGAAGAAAATGCAGGGGGCGTCGGCACTGGCAGCACTGACGTGCTTGACTACGCTTGGAATAGAAAGATATGAGCCGGGCCCACATCTTTTCTCAGTTCCACCCTCGGGTGTTTCGATCAAGGTTCCTGATACAACGACAGCCTTTCCGTCGCTGGAGTGTGTATGCAGTGGGGTCTTGAATCCAGCAGGGAACTTTATGAAAGCACCGAATGCACCTTTTTCATAATTGCCCCAAAGATTTGCTATCATAACTCCTGGAGGCCCACCTTTAAGCTGTTCCCACTTAATGTCTTCAGCAGGCCAAATGACAGCCTCTTTTTTCATCTTCTTTTGAGCGGAAGCTTCTGTTGTCCCGAAGAAAATCAGTCCCACAAGGAACAGTACGATGTACGATGAGAATGTTTTCATAAGAATGATTCCTGTTACATGTTGTGGATGGATTAGTTGATTAGACTTGCGCAGAAAGATTATGTTTTCACGTCATAGTTGTCTCTTTCTAAAGGGCAATTGGATTCATCGTCTGGCGGTGAACAGGCTTTTGCGAGATTCGCGTGCGAGCCGCTACGCGCCGGGTGCTTTGTACTTGAGTTGCTTGGCCTTGCGCAGTGCATCCATCGTTTCGTCGACGGTCAGGAGGACTGTCGTTTCGAGCGAGCTCAGCGCACCGCCGCCAGAAATCGCCAGCGCAACCGCTGCCATAGACACGTTGTCCGGGGCCTCCCATAGGTTATAGCCGTCGTGTGTGCCGAAGGCGTACCAGAACCCGAGGAGCTTCCCCCCGACCGACTCGATGTACGACTGGGCGGCCTTTCGGCGATCCTCCGGATTACGGATAAGCCTGGCCCAAGTCTCCGGCGTGTAGCTGAACTTTGATAGATAGAGCGGCATACGGTAACTCCTTTCTGGCAGTTGTTGATGTTGTATCATGAATTAAATGCAACAGAATTCTCATCATGTAATTTCATAATACATGTGTTACTGTTTATAGACCCACGCCTTATCAGTTGATTGTGGTTGCATAGTATACCCGCCGGTGACCAGGGCGCTCCCATCCAGGAGTAGGGTCGCTGTCGCGAAAAAGTGAGGCTCTTCGAATTGCGCGACGGAGGTGAAGATTTTCGTGTGTGGATCATAGATCTCTACCTGGCTGCTGCCGCCGGCAATCAGCACGGAGCCGTTGTTCAACAATGTTATCGCATTGGAAAGCTTGAACCTCTTCGTCCCCATGTCTCGTATTGGAGAGAATGTTCCCGGTTTCCTGTCATAAACTTCTGCGGTGTTATACTGGCCCCGCCAGTCGCGCTCATCAGATCCCCCGACGATCAGCACAGTGCTATCGGGCAATAAGACAGCGGCGTGCTTGTAACGCACCGTTGTCATGTTTCCGCTCGGTGTAAATCTTCCTGTCTGTGGATTGTACAGCTCTGCACTGGCGAACACCTTCCAGCCGCTTACGCTCCTGGCAGCCCCTCCGGCAATAAGTACGTTGCCATCCGGAAGCATTGTTGCTGTAGGTCCCGCGCGATTGATGCTGAGTACGCCAGTCGATTCGAAGCGTTGTGTCTTCGCGGTGAATATTTCTGCGCTGTGCGTATCATCCATGGAACCTCCGGCGATGAGCACGTTGCCATTCTTCAAGAGAGTTGCCGTATGGCCTTGCCTTGACACAGCCATATCGCCAGCGAGCGTGAATATACCGGTATGCGGATCATAGACCTCTGCGCTTGAGAGCGGATTGTCATCACCACCTCCGGTTACCAGCACCATGCCATTGAGAAGCAGTGTTGCGGTGTGCCCGCACCGTGCGACATTCAGGTTGCCTGTTTTCGTGAATGTTCGTGTGTGAGGGTTGTAGAGTTCGGCGCTATTGAAATAGACCTGGTCATATGTGCGAACCTTCTTGAAGCCGCCGCTGATGAACACCATGCCGTTTGGCAGGAGCGTGGCTGTGTGCGAGGCTCTACGCTCGTGCATCTTCCCGGCGGGCAAGAGATTCGCATTGGAAGGAGCCTTGGCCTTTTCCTGTGAGTGACAGCATGTTACAACCAGGATTGTTGAGAGGCAGAAAGATAATAGTTTTTTCATGTTGCCTTCCTTGTTCTTATCGGAGCAAAATTTCATGTAACGTCTGGCAAAACACCGCAGTGCCGTTGCGAACTATGAATGATCTATTTTCTGTGAGCAGAGCCGTTGAGTTCATGAGTGAGATTTGGGTATCGCTTCAGTAGAAACACAAAAACATCTCGGAAAAAGGTTTCCCAACAGGTAACTAGGAAGAGGATATATTGTGAGATGATCTTCGCCGTCCAAATCTCAGGAATCTTTTGAGAGATGAGCATGTGAACGAACTTTCGTTCTCTGTAGAGACTAGTTGTTAAGTTTAGAAAGACATTCTCCTCGCCTTTTCTGTTTGCTCGACGAGATGTCAGTTTCTCGATGAATGTTTGTTTAGACAATCATGTTCCCTTTTCGATGTGCGCAAATTGCAGCTAACGTTCAGTAACAGCGCAACGGCACGCTCAATGCGTTTTCTTTTCTGACACAAATGAACGAATGACGTGGTTGCATTTGTTATGTGTCCCCCACGACCGTGTTCATTTGTCGCTTCACGGCTTCGGATAATATCTTGTCGAATTCCTCTTTCCTTTTCTTTCGAACGACCATCTCACCGCCAAGTTCGGATAGTCGTGAATCAGAATAGATTGCAATCTGAACACCATTGTCTCTGTCGACATAAAGAAGCGCTCCAAGATCTTCAACGTAAGCTGCTAGCGTGTTGTCCTTTCTTCGATCGATCAATGTTGATGTGACCGAGCGAACACGTTTATCATCATCAAAGGCGATGCCTACAAGAGCGTCCAGTGTGGGCTTAATGATATTGTCAATATCCGCTCGAATGCCTTCTCGGATTCTCGTAGCCCAGCAGATTTCAATTTCAATGTCATTTGAAAGCATTGGCGTTGCGATATGTTTCTTAGCCTCTTGCTGAATAGCGTCCTTATAGGCTTGTGAGTTTCCCCTTCTTTGCAATGATGAAGGGCGTTGATACACCAAAAACTGGTAAGAAGGAAGATCAACTCTCGAATGTCTAAGCCTATCTTTTGCCATTTGCGACTTTCAGTGGGTGGCATATAACGTGCTTTGTAAAAAAGACGTGCCGATGCGAACTCCTATAGACTAATTTTCTGTGAAGCAACGGCATGTAATGAGCACAATAATTATTCATCTAATAAAGCGAATAACTTTTTTACAATTGTTATCTGAAGTGGCACATTGATTTATCCGTCAAAAGAACACTCTGATCCACACTTCAACTTTCTGACGGAAATTCTTACCGCCATATTCCGTATTCCCGCCTCCGGTGATTATCGTGGGCCAGAGAATGAACTCGATGTCCGTCACGGGTTTGTAGTTCATCGTTGCTGAAAGAAGAAAACTTTTGTCGGCAAGGTTGTAGATTGTAAAAATCGACGTGGTGAAGTAGAGCAAATCCAACGGCTCGGGTTGGCTCAGCTTGAGGTACAAGTAATCCTTCATCAAGTTCGTTCCGCGAAAGTAGGATTGGTTCAGCTTCGCGGTTTGCTGAATGAGCAGCGGGTCATTACTCTGCGCGTGCGTCGAGAGAAACCGATTGTATTCTTCGAATTCAGATTCGCTCAAACCGAATTCATTGTGATAGTACTCGGCAATCAGCGTCGTGTTCGATTCATGCAAATACCGAATTCCGAAAAGGTACGACGTGCCGCTGCTTGAGCTTGATGCAAGTACGTTGTTTGCAATGGTAAACTTCTCGACGTTTGCGCTGTAGGTCAGCTCGCCGTGCACTTCCAAATTCTCTATCAGGTTGCGCGCAATATCCATTCCCACGCGTTTGGGTTTTTGAATGCTATAGAAACCCATAACATCAATATCGGTGTCCCACAAGAGGAAAGAAGTCTTGAGCGCAAGCTCGGTCTGTTTCAATTCACCAAAGCGATTGCTCGCGCCGCCGGATGAAGGCATCACAACAAAAAGAAATGACATGTTCTGCAGCGCCTCCGAAGAGAAGCTCTTCACATACTCGAAGTTTGAAGAGAGAAGTCCAGCCTGTGCAAGCTCCGGGTTTTCCGGGTCTTTCACCGGGTTGATGAAGCCGGCGGGATTGAACGCATAGCCCTTTCCCCAGTTGTACACTCGCTTTCCCGCTTGCAGTGTTGTGTTGAACGACGGATTGAAACTGCCGTACGCTTCGAGGATATCCACCGATGCATCAGCATCGCTAAAGTATGTTGCATGAGTTTTCAAGTAGAAGGCAAGGTCGCGTGCTCTGTAATCAGCGTTCAGGTACGGTTCAAAGCGATATTGCGTGAGGAACGATGACGAAGGTTTATCAACGAGGAATTGCAGCTTGTACAACGCGGCACTTTCGTGCATATGAAAGAGTGTGTACTTCACATCAAAGTTGCCGTTCCACTCAAGTTTTCTTTCTTGTTCCGGCGATGGAGTTGCATCGGAATCTTCTTGAGCATGCAGCGGATTGACGCCGTGCAGAAGAGTGATTGCCATAAGCAAGGGAAGCATCATCCGTGCGATACACTTCATGACAAGCTATCTCAATTCATTCAATCGGTTCATGTACGTCAGCGTAAATACCTCGTCAGGAAATTGCCGCTTCTTGATGGTCTGGTACATCATCAGCGAGCGGTAGCCTTTGTAGAGCGGACTGTATGTTTCGATGACCGAAGGGCGGGTGAGACCGCCGCCGAAGTTTTTATCCTCTTTGAACTCCAGCGTTTTGATGAGCATGCCGCTCGCAGAGTACGCTTCCACTTTGCGGAGTATCTTTTTGTCTTTGGTAATCCACATCTTCAGCTTGTCGTACGCGACGGTCTTGTTTTTCGCTTTCAGATTAAGCATGTACTCTTTCTCGGTCCCTTCCGCGAAGGTCGCATCATATTCGACCGAATACTCCAACTGCATGAGGTCGGCATTATTGAAGACACCGCCAACGACAGACTGCAAACTCGTAATTCTGATTGGTTTGTTCGCGCTTGGAACATACAGCCACATATTGTCGCCAAGCCGGAGTGTTGAACGACCTTTTTCACTTGCCGGGAAAAGGTAGAGCATCGCAATCCTGTCTTTCCCTTTCTTCACTGTGTAGAATGTGAACTCTTTCTTCGAACCGTTGGGTTCTTCATTGATGAGTTTGCGGTTCGCTTCGTACGATTCGGGCATGAGGTTGTCGTCAACTTCCTTCAAAAGCTTGTTGGCGTCCTGCGCCGCACCGGAAGAAGCGAGAAGAGAAAACATAACAATAGCCGACAGAGTTTTCATTGTGTCCCTTAGTCTGATGTACAGCTTTTTTCGCAAGTCAGGTTGCGCCCGGCAAAGAACGCAGACAAGATGCCGACAAATCCAATCATAGATGAAACCTGGAGGTTGAGGGCGAGACCGGTACCGGTCATGAAGAAGCCGAATGTTCCAAGCACGATCCCTGATAGGAATACGATGCGGTTGATTTTATGATATTGTTTTGAATGTTTGTGAGTTGTTTCCATGACAGTCTCTTTCTGTTGTTGTTGAAGCAATGTGCTTCAATTGTTTAGACGACCTCAGCGTTCCAACGCCGAGATGTACCGAGCAACCCTACTACCCCAAGTCCGGCGAAAGCGATGGGCGTGAGAATCGGCGGCGTCTTTTCTTTTTCCGTCTCTTTGTCTTCATCTTCTTTCACCTCACTCGCTTTATCCCCTTTCCCTTCCAGCCGATCTTCGTTATGGAAATACATCCCGCCCAACCCGACTGCCAGCGCAAAGAACAGATAGATGTGAAGAACTCGAATCCACTTTTGCTGCCACTTGAGTGCGGCAAGCGAAGCGATGAGGAATCCAAGCACGCTGAAAATTATCGGGACGTAGGCGGCGAGTTTCTCGCCCAACACCTCATGATGCTCGATGCGGGTCTCGATGGCGAGGAACAAGAATCCGCCTGCGACGAGGAATGCAATCATTCGGTTAATCGACATTGACCTAAATGGGGTTTTTGTTTCAGTTGTCATTTCAAATTCTCCTTCAATACGTTTGGTTACTTCTCAGAAAATTTTGTGAGAAGAATGGATACAGCGGGCTGTGATTTGATTTCATGAACAGTATTCGGCTCGATGGTTACAAGAACGCCGGGTACCAATGCGAGCGATTTCTTTTCTTCGCCGACGGTCAGCGTTCCTTTCCCCGCAACGCATTGGATCGTGATGGGTTCGACGGCTTGGTGAGATTCAAGGACGCCGTTGTTCCGTAAGGTTATCTGAACAATCTTTCGTCGGGGTCCTTCAAACAAGACATCAACCTGTTTATCTTTTCCTTCGCCAATTTCTGTTTTCAGATTCAAGGTTTTCATGTGTGCTCCCTTTTCTCCGGCGATAACGCCAGCGTAAATGACAAATGCCATCAACAAAACAATCCCTGCCGTGCTCAATCGTTGGCTCATTGCGTTTTCCTTATGTGGTTACTGTGAATTATGTACAGCCAAAATCTTTGCATGGTTGCTCTTACACATGCCCCAACGCATCCACCGGCTCCATCTTCGATGCTTTGTACGCAGGCTGAAGGCTCGCGAAGATCGAAACCAAAATGACGATCAACGCCGTCCACAGAACTTCGCTGCCTGGGATGCTTGGTGCAAGCGACACGTTCATTTGACCAAACGTGAAATCAATTTTCGTACTATTCATCCCCCAAAGGATGCCGAGTCCGATGACAATCCCCGCAGCCGTGCTGAGCAAGCCCATCGCAAACCCTTCGATGAGAAACAACGAGAGGATGCGTCGGGGCGGCGTGCCGATTGCCGCAATGGTGCCGATCTCGCTGATCCGCTCGTACACCGACATCGTCATGATGTTGAGGATGCTGACCAACACGATGGAAATCAAAATGAACTTCACGACAATAATGAGAAGATCAACAATGCGTACGATGCTCGCGAACGGCGAAAGCTGTTCCCACGTATGTACTTCGAATGGCGCTTGCGGCGCCACGGATGCTTCCTTCAAATGCGTAAACACAGTGTTGAGCTTGTCAAATCGTTGCAGGTGAATAGCGATTTCCACAATCTCCGGCTGGTCCATCCGCAGAAGTGTCTGAGCATCTTGGATGTGAATATATCCATCCTTGCCGCTCGGACCGAAAACATTTTCCGTTACAGCAGCAATGTGCAGCGTTACTGCATTGACCGAACCTTCCTTATTAGTCGCGACCAGAACAATCTCGCCGCCCACCTTCAGCGCGAGTCCCTTCATGAGATTTTCGGGGACCAGGATTTCTCCCGGCTTCATGAATTTGTCAGGGTCGGGGACATTCGCTTTGATTCGTTTCACAAATTCCGGCACGGTACGATTCTCCAATTCCGGGTACACGGCGTTCAAACGTATATTCGACGTTTGCGCATAGTTGCTGATCATCGCGCCAAACTTGATTCGCGGACTGTATGCGGCAACCTCCGGTGTGTTCTTCAGCAGCTTCTCGACGTTGGCAAGCTCTGATCCGGAAAGAGTAAGGTTGAGCGGCAGGTTATCGATTGACTCAACGTAGCCTTTCTTGTGAATCTGCAAATCACCCAACGCGGTATTCGTAATAACGCCGACCATTTGCGTCTTAAACGAAATAGCCAACCCTCCGAAGACGATCACCAGTATAACACCAAACGCGATGAGCGATGAAGTCAACAGTGTGCGGCGCTTGTAGCGAAACAGATTACGGACGGCGATCTTGATAAGATTCTTCACGACTTTTCCTCAGTTCAACTTCTTGACATCGTGATTGACAATGGCGCCGTCTTCAAGTGTGTAAATGATTTCCGCCTCGCTGACGATTTTCGGATCGTGGGTGGAGAAGATGAACGTAGTGCCGAACGACTTCTGCATTTCGTGCATGATGCTGATGACTTTGAACGCGGTCGCATGATCAAGGTTAGCGGTCGGTTCATCAGCGAGAACGATCTTCGGATTCGTTACCAACGCCCGGGCAACGGCAACGCGCTGCTTCTGTCCGCCGGAAATCTGGTTGGGATATTTGTCTCTTTGATCGAGCATCCCGACTTTGTCGAGCAGATTCAAGATGTGCTCGCGACGGTTTTTCACGTCCACGTGTTTAAGCATCAGGAGCGGGTATTCGACGTTCTCATACACCGTGAGGACAGGAATAAGATTGAAATTCTGGAACACGAAGCCGATGGTATTCCCCCGGAACGCTGCCGCTTCCGCTCGGTCGAGTGCGGCAACGTCAACGTCGTTCACGATCACCTTTCCATCCGTCGGCTTGTCCAACGATCCAATCAAATTCAACAGTGTCGATTTGCCGCTGCCGGATGGACCGATGAACGAAACAAAAGACTGTTTGTCGAGATGAAGCGAAATTCCTTTCAGTGCTTTCACGGTCACTTCGCCGGTTTGATACACCTTCGTGACATTTTCTAATTCAATTAAACTCATAGCCTGTGCTTTCTCAATGGATTCGTTGTTTACTTATTAGATGCATCCAAGATCAAAACGATTCAGATACATCACATGAATGGTTTATAGGACTGATTGCTCCTCGATCCCAATTTGTGCGGATAAAATTATGTTGAACGAAGCCGCCCTGTCCGCCGCATCCCGCATGGCGAGACGGAAGGCGGGATGTGAGTAGTCGTCTATGGGGATTGAATGCTCTTGCCTATTATTTGGTTGCGCAATTGTTGGTGTCCAGTTGTTCACGAGAGTATTGCCGAAATTCGAACAGGCGCATTTCGCTCATTTGCTGTCGCAAAATCGCTACGATGTTATGATGGAGACAGAGTTCTTGGTCGCCCCCGTAAACACTTCTCGCCTGCCTGCCGGCAGGCAGAGCATGTTCCACGGCGAGGCTACGGTCCTGAGACCTGAATGTTGTGTGAACGTTGCGGGGCAAGCTCTCGCACATTCACCATCTTGTCAAAGAACGTCCCCTCTCGCAACGCCACAAAAGCTGCCGCACAGCGGCTTAGTTCAACTCGGGTAAGTACGACATTTCAATGTCGTCTATTATTCCATTACGGTACGAAGTACGACATATGTCGTCTATTTCGTCATTACCTCAACTCATCCAATTCACCTTCGATTCCGCATTCCACTTCGTCGTCGTTTTCTTGGGCTTGGTCGAAAACTCAATGGAGCGTTTGCGTTCTCATTTAAGTTCATCATTTTGTTGATATCAACTCACTGGTTGGTTGGGTGAATGAAAGAACGACGAGAATCTCATTTCAATTGTTTCGTTGATGCGACTTCTCTCAAATGTTTTGCGTTGAGTTTGCTGACGATCTTCTTTCCCGATTTTGCTTCGATTTCTTTTCGCGTGTTACCAGCAATCGTTCCGCCTTGTTGCGCGATGGTTTTGTTTTCTACAAATGTTTGCGGTTTCTTCTCGCTTGAGATTTCGGTCGTCGTCGCTTCCGCCAACATATTCAAGACCAGCTCAAGATTGGTCATGTGATCGCGCAAGTTTTCCTTTTTCAAGTTCTTGTGCTGCTTGTATCCTTTCACGGTTTTGCCGCTCCATGCTTTCGTAATAATATCAGTAAGAGTTGCAAACTCCTGTCCCTTTTGTACGCCGCGGCTCTCCCATTCATCGGTCAGTTCCTTTCGCACTTCGATGCTTTTCAATCGCTGGTTAATCCCTGCCTACCGGCAGGCAGGCACTCTTTACTGTAACCCAGACGGAAATAGCCTTCCATTCCTCGATCCAAACTGAGCTCGGGGTCTTGCGATTCCTCAATCCGTTCATACCCAACCCTCGCAAGCCATAATTTGAAGGGTTCCGCTTTTGGTGAAGGAATGGATTGAATGAGCCTCAACAATTGCTCCGTGTCGGCGACATCGGTGAGATAAAACTTGCCATCGGCAGATTGCATTTTCAGTTGGTTACAATTTGTAACCGACTCGTTTCCTTCTTTTGCAAGCCGATGCTTAAGTACTTTCCAGTAGTTTCTTGGATTGGGGCTATCGGTGAGAACGGCCACCACATCGACAACGGAGAAATACCATTTCTCCTGTTCCGCATCCCAGTGGCTGCGGATTTTCTGTTGATTAAAGAGTTGAATTTTGTTGGTACTCATGTAAATGCTTTCAGAGACTCTTGATCTGTCCATGGATGTGCATCAAATTTTCTTTTACGCCATCCGATTCACTTTCAATTTCGCCTTTCGACTATCGTCTGTATTCAATCCGCAATCAACAATCCGAAATCCGAAATTGCACTAACTCATCCAATTTACCTTCGACTCCGCATTCCACTTTATCGTCGTCTTCTTCGGCTTGGTCAGGAACTCGATGGAGCTTTTGCCTGTGATATCTCCCGCTCCGAACTTCGAGTCGTTCCATCCACCAAAAGAAAATGGTTCGCGGGGAACGGGGACACCAATGTTCACCCCGATCATTCCTGCGCTTGCGTGTTCGCTTACATACCGGGCTGCGCTTCCGCTCTGCGTAAAGACGGATGCTGCATTGCCGTACGGATTGTTATTCTCGATCTTCAGTGCATCGTCAAGATTCTCAGCGCGCATGATCGCAAGAACGGGCCCGAACACTTCTTCCTGCGCAATCTTCATGTCCGGGCGGACGAAATCTATAACGGTCGGGCCGACGTAATAGCCTTCTTCTTTTCCTTCGACTTTGCAATTGCGTCCATCGACAAGGACCTTTGCTCCCTGTTTCTCCGCTTCGGTGATATAGCCTTCGATGCGTTCCTTTGCTTTCTTTGAGATGACTGCGCCCAGATTTTTTCCCGGGATTATTTTTCTTGCCTCATCGCATAACTTCTTTATGATGGGATCGACGTTGCCCACCGCAACCATTGCCGAGGCTGCCATGCAGCGCTGTCCCGCGCAGCCGCTCATGCTTGCTGCAACATTGGAGGCAGTCATGTCTTCATGAGCATCGGGTAGCACTATCAGATGGTTCTTTGCCCCGCCCAGACACAACGCCCGTTTCAGATGCGCTGTTGCGCGCGCGTACACAAGCTTTGCGACTTTGGTGGATCCAACGAACGTCACCGCATCGATGTCCTTATGATCGCAGATCGCCTCAACGGCTTCCTGCCCGCCATGGACGATGTTGAACACGCCATCCGGCAGACCGGCCTCTTTCAATAGCTCGGCAATGCGGATAGAACTGAGGGGAACAAGCTCCGACGGTTTGAGAATCATCGTGTTGCCCAGGACGAGAGCGTTCGGTATCGTCCAGTTAGGCACCATCGTCGGGAAATTGAATGGCGTAATCGAAGCAACCACGCCGACCGGGTACCGGTCGATCCTGCATTCAACGCCCTTGCTGACTTCGAGAATTTCTCCGGTGATCAACTGGGGCATCGAGCACGCAAACTCCGTCACCTCAATTGATTTTTCCACTTCTGCTGTTGCTTCACCGATTGTCTTGCCGTTCTCCTGATGGACAAGAGCCGCAAGCGATACCATGTGTTTTTCCATCAGGGATTTGTAGCGATAGAAAACCTGTGCGCGGTCTTTTATGGGAGTTGCCGACCACTTGGCGAACGCCGCTTTTGCCGAACGGGCTGCATCGTCAACATCCTGCGCAACGGAGAGCGGGACTTTCGCAATCTGCTGGCCGAGTGAAGGGTTCATAATAGGGAGGGATTCCTTGCTGTGCGATTCAACCCAGCGTCCGCCGATGTAGTTCATCAGCGTGTGCATGCCGTTGGTTGGTTTTACTGCTGTCTTGAGTTCGTCTGCGAGTGCTGTGGTCATGGCGTCCCTCGAAATGATTGAATAATCTTGCCATCAAGGTAGGTATCGTCACATAGAAAATCAAACAGAGTGAAATCGGGGCATTGCCTAATTTTTTCGTCATTGCGAGGAACGCTCTCAGTGACGAAGCAATCTGACAAGGGAGGGATTGCTTCGCTCACTTCATTTGCTGCTAATGACAGAGCCTTTCACATAGCAACAATAGTCACCCTGAGCGCAGTTCCGCCCTCTTTTGGCGGGACGGAGTCGAAGGGTGCGATGAGCATTTTCCGCGCAGTCTTCGACTTCGCTCACTTCGTTCGCTGCGCTCAGACTGACTCGTACCTCTTGTCATCGCCCCAAATATCCACGCCTGCTTTTCGGCGCGGTCATGAAACTCGCAATGACTGGTTCTTTCAAATTTTGACATCACTGAAATTGGAAAAAAACTTGCTAAAGCCGCGTACGTATCGTATGTTTTTGAAAGAAATCCAGAAGGGCAAGTCACAATCTCTATTCCAACCCAAACCTTGAATCCGGAATCTTCGCTTCGCATAATCTCCGACAAGCCTCTCGTTATCGTGGATATCGAGACGACGGGCGGCAATGCCATATACGGCCGCATTATTGATGTTGCGGTGATCCGTATTGAGCGCGGCAAAGTCGTTAAGAAATTTCAGTCGCTGGTAAATCCCGAGCGGTTCATCCCGCCATCTATCGAACAAATTACCGGAATCACCAACGAAGATGTCGCTGATGCGCCGGTGTTCCGTTCCATCTCACGCGAGCTGTATGCTATGCTGAACGGAGCAATCTTCGTTGCGCACAACGCACGGTTTGATTACGGATTCATCAAGAATGAATTCCGCAGGCTCGGCCGTGATTTCAGCGCAAAATGTCTCTGCACAGTAAAACTTTCGCGCAAGCTTTTCCCCGTCCATCGTAATCACGACCTCTCGAGCATTATCGAGCGCCACAATATTGTGTGTGAAGAACGGCATCGCGCAATGGGCGACGCCAAGGCAGTGCTCGACTTTCTGTCGGGCCTGCGTGACCACGCGACCAACGAATTGTTGACCGTTGCGGTGAATGGAATTCTGAAATCGAACAGCATCCCTCCTTCGCTTGATAAAGAATGTATCGATGACCTGACGGAATCTCCCGGCGTGTACATCTTCTACGGTAAGTCGGGAGAGGTTCTGTACGTGGGCAAGAGTATTTGCATCAGGGAACGCGTGATGTCGCACTTCTCCGGCGATAACCGCACATCCAAGGAAATGGAAATCTCGCAACAGATCGCCCGGATTGAAACACGCCAAACCACGGGGGAGCTCGGCGCGCTGTTGCTTGAATCGCAACTCATCAAAGAACTTCGTCCGATGTACAATGTCGCGACGCGGCGTCAGCACGACCTGATCATTGCGCGCAAGGTGACGACGCCCGAAGGGTACGCAAGCATAGCTCTGGAAAAGACTCATGAAATTGAAATCGATCTCGAAGCCCCGATCATGGCCATCTTCAAGCACATAAAGCAGGCGAAGGAATTTCTCGGGAACATAACAAAGGAATTCCGCTTGTGCCAAAAACTTCTCGGCC
>JBBRUI010000005.1:0-38930 GCA_038247945.1 Bacteroidota bacterium
AGCAATGCCTCACGGCGGCGGTGGGATGGAAGGGATGTATTAAACCAGTCTTCGTTTGAAGTCGAAGTAAAAGAAAGCCGGGCAGAAATGTCCGGCTTTTTTTTGACTTGAAAGAGTTTTCATTGCAAATAATTGCAAACAGAGAACTATGGAGTTATATTCAGGTAGTCATGTCGGCGGTTTCGCCCGATGAGATAATCCCTTTCATTAACCCCTTTTTCTGTTCATTCACAAAAGACTGTGCTGCCCATTTTCATTCATTACGCAAGTCTTACTTCCTTTCTCTTCTGCTACGTCCCAGCAGACTATCTCACCAGTACAAAAATTAAATCTAGTCCGCCTCAAGCCATCGTGGTTTGTGGCTTTAAATCTCATACTTGTTAGGAAATATCATGAAACGTAGAACCTTACCCAATGCGATCAGAAAAGGAGCGGCAGCCGTGCTTTTCTGTTTTGTATTACTTGCAATTGCAGGATGGAGCGGGATGCCACCTTCTCAAGGATCTGAATTGGAGAATCAGAATTCGGGAGATCCGATCGTGGGTATTCGATTGATGTCCGAGGCACCGATTCAAAAAACAACGGCTGAAATCATGGCCGATCCGGCAGCGCAGCTCACGAAGATGCGAATGTACCGCAAAGGACTGAAACAGCCGGACCGAAGAAATCTTCCTTCACCCGGTGGTACTTTCAACTCCCCCCAATGGCCGTTACCCGACCCAAATCAAAAACCTCGAACAGGTGCAGAACTTTTCGCACCGCAGACGGTCGGCACTCAATTCGATGGCGCAACAGGTCCAACCGAAACAGGAGCGTTTCCGCCTGATACAGATGGTGGAGTTGGGCCCACGCAGTTTTTTGTTTTTCTGAATGGGAGACTGAGAACGTTTAACAAGACGACAGGAGTCGCTGACGGAGTTATTAACGCTGATGCTGACGTGTTCTGGTCTTCTGTTATGACACCACCGTTGGCGGGTGAAGTTGTTTTCAGCACTGATCCAAACGTCAGGTTCGATCGTCTTTCCAACCGTTGGTTCCTTAACATCATTGATGTAGTCATGAATGCTTCAACCGGGGCACTTACGCGACCAAACCGCGTCTTACTTGCAGTGTGTGATGCCGCAAGCAATGGCACTATCACAGGTGGTACAGTCTGGACGTTTTACCAATTTCAGGGAGACGCAACTCTTTTCACTGACTACCAATCATTCGGTGTTGACGCAAGCGCAATGTATATAGGCGGGAATATGTTCACTCTGGCTGGCGCCTTTAATAGCACTAAAGGATTTGTAATTCCCAAAGCTCCTGCGCTGACTGCTTCGCCATTAACCGTCTGGGCATTCCCGGGCTTGGTCGCCACATCAACAGGAGCCGGCCCGTTCTCGCCACGGGGAGTTGATAATTACGACCCGACTAATACCGGCCCTGCAGCCCTCGGATATTTCATAGGGGTAGATAACGCCACGTTCAATACGCTGATGATTCGCCGCGTAACAAACCCGGGAAGTCTGGGCCCGGCGCCAACGATCAGCGCTAACATTTCGGTAGCCACCCCTTTAGCGACCAGTTTTCCCGTTCTCGTTCCACATCTTGGTAACACACAGGGAACCGGCGGCAGACTTGACGCACTTGACGATCGGCTTTATGCAGCGCACATGCGTAATGGACGATTGTGGACTGCGCATAATGTTGGCGTGAACAATACGGGAGTAGCAGGCGCCACCAACAACCGAAATGCGTGCCGATGGTACGAATTACAGAGCCTTTCAGCAACGCCGAGCGTATTGCAGTCCGGGACTTTGTTTGATAACAACGCGACGAACGACGCGAATCAGCGCAACTATTGGATACCTTCCATTATGGTTTCCGGTCAGGGGCATGCAGCCCTTGGATGCAGTATTGCAGGGACGAACGAGCGCGTTAATGCTTTTACAACGGGCCGGCTCGTCGGAGATGCTCTGGGCGTATTGAGAGACGGGCCGGGCGGAGTAGCTCTTCCGGGTTATACAGCAAGTACCACTGCGTACAACCCTCTGGGCGATCCGGGAGGGCCAAGCCGGCGATGGGGCGATTATTCATTTACGAGTCTCGATCCGAAAGACGATATGACCATGTGGACGATTCAGGAGTATTGCAACGGCACAAATACATATGGTGTGCGTACGGCAAAACTGATGGCCCCAAAACCTGGGATACCGGATACCGTAATTCCCAATGCCGTTGCGCCACTTGCATCGGTGGTTGTCACTGTTCAAGACACTAATACTACAACATCCAGTTCGCGTTTTTATGATCCGGGACCAGACCCAGCCGCTCCTCATACGCCGTTCACACACTTGAGTGTTGCTGTGAATCGGGTAACCGGAAACGGTACTGTCGTCGTCAACAGCATCACGTATCAGACTCCTACGCAGTTCACATTGAACCTCAACACGGGCTCGGTAACAGTTGCTTCAACATTTAGAATTGTCGTGACGAACCCGGACGGACAAAAGGATTCGAGCGGCGCAATCCTCACTGTTGATCCGGCTTTGCCGATACAGCTTGCATCATTCACGGGTGCCTACGTCAAGTCTGGCAATGTTCGCCTCAATTGGACAACAATCAGCGAGATCAACAATTATGGCTTTGAAGTTCAACAGTCGGTGGATCAATCCGGCAGCTTCGAAACCATAGCCGGCAGTTTTGTTCCTGGACACGGCACAACAAACGAACCGCAGCATTACACATACATTCACACGGCTGCGGGCAGCGGAAGTCGATGGTACAGATTGAAGCAGATGGATCTTGACGGAACGGTCAACCATACCGAACCGATCCTCGTGAGTTCTGCGACAACTGTTTCCGAGCCCGGAGCGCCTGCGGAATTTTCACTCGCTCAAAATTATCCAAACCCGTTTAATCCAACAACCGAGATTAAGTTCTCGGTTGAAAGTTCGGGTCAGGCACGGCTGGATATTTTTAACGTTGCCGGACAACAGGTCGGAACCCTTTTCAATGAGACGGCAATTGTGGGACAGTATTACAAAGTGAAGTTTGATGCTACTAATTTCCCGAGCGGTGTTTATTTGTACAGACTTCAAAGCGGAACAAGAAGCACTTCAAAGAAGCTGGTTCTGCTTAAATAACTTTCTCCTCATTATTTCATTTTTAAGCCTTGACCTTTACGTGTCGGGGCTTTTTGTTATTATCCCACCAAAGAAAATTCAATTCAGTGTCTTGACTTCTGATTGGAACGTACGTATATTGGAAACGTATTAAACGCAAATCGTTTCCATAGAACAAGGCCTTTGAAATAAGGCTTTTTTGATGCATCGCTGGAAACGAAATATAGTTCAATAGTTTCCGAGGACATACCAATGCTTGAGGATGATCTCACCAGGGAAAAAATCTTCTCTTTCTGTCAGGAAAGATTTTTGAAAGAAGGATTCTCTCGAATCACGGTGGATGAAGTTGCGGCCGACCTCGGAATAAGCAAGAAGACTTTCTATAAATTTTTCAGTGGAAAAGAGGATGTCGTACAGCAAATCATGGAACGCATTATGGACGGAATCCGCACGAACATTGAACGCATTATGCAAAGCGACAAGAGTGCGGTCGAGAAGCATTCCGAGATCATCGCGTTGATCGCAACAAATGCCAGCAGTCTCATGCCTGTGTTCGGGCAGGATATCAAAAAACGTATGCCGCCTTTCTGGAAACGCATCGAGGAGTTTCGTCGCGAAAGAATAGCGGATGTCTTTCATCGTCTTATCACCCAGGGAGTGAGCGAAGGGACGATGCGGCCCGAAATGAATAAGCGTGTTTTTCTAATGTGCGTCATCAGCTCGATCGACGGTATTATGCAGCCCCAGATTCTGGCTCACGAATCATTTTCTGTGAGCGATGCTATTCGTGAAATTCTTAGTGTGTTTTTTACCGGAGCGTTGACGCAGCAGGGGAGACTGCAGTTCGAGCAATTGGCTCTATCTCGCAAAACTTCTTCTTAACAAATCTGAATGGTGAGATCAATAAATCATTTGAGGAAATCATGAAGCGTAGTTTTCTTTTTCCTGTTGTTCTAATTGGATCGTTCATTCTTGCCGGTTGTTCCGGCACCAACAAGAACGTTATTGAAGCGTCGGGGATCATTGAAGGAACGGACATCAACATTGCAGCGGAAGTTGCCGGAAAGGTTAAAGAGATCCGTGTTGAGGAAGGGAAGAGGGTTGCAAGGGGCGACACGCTCCTTATTATCGACGATGCGGATTATCAAATTCAATTGCGCCAGGCCGAAGCAAATGCAAATGCCGCCGATGCTCAATACCGTCTCGCACTCGAAGGTTCACGGAAGGAAGATATTCTCCAGGCAGAGGCCGTGTACAAGGCTGCAGAGACTGACTACAAAAGAATGAAGGAGTTGCTTGCCCAGCAGACCATCACGCAAAAGCAATTCGATGATGTGTACGCACGTTATGTCACCGCCCAACAAACTTACGAAAAACTTGTGCGCGGTTTGCGCAAAAATGAAATAGATGTTGTTCTTGCCCGGCGTGAGCAAGCAGCAGCACAGGCAGATCAGCTTAGAAAAAAAGTACGCGACTGCTCCATCGTTGCGCCATCTGCGGGGATCGTGTCGCTGAAGCCGATTGAAGTGGGCGAGTTTGTCACGATTGGTTCGAACGTTCTTCGCATAACATACCTCGATAAAGTAAAGTTGATGATCTATGTGAACGAGCAACAGTTGGGTAATGTCAAGTTGGGTCAAACTGCAGATGTTACCATCGACAGTAATCCTGATACACCACACGAAGGCCGGGTCGTTTACATTTCACCCAATGCTGAATTTACACCCAAGAATGTTCAGACAAAGGAGGAACGAACGAAACTTGTTTTTGGCGTGAAGATTGAAATCGAAAACAAGGACGGCGTGCTGAAACCGGGTTTGCCTGCCGATGCGAAACTTGCGATTGGACGTTGACCTAACTTATGATGAACTCAGCAATCGACATACAGAGTCTCTCCAAATCCTTCGACGACATCAAAGCAGTTGAGCAACTGGAGTTTGATGTCCGTGCAGGAGAAATGTTCGGCATTGTCGGCCCGGATGGTTCCGGAAAGACAACCACGATTCGCATGTTGTGCGGAATTTTGGCCCCGACTTCCGGAACTGCGGCTGTACTCGGTCACGATATCATCAAGCAACCTGATGCCGTCAAGGCTGAGATTGGTTATCTCTCACAGAAGTTCTCTCTCTACGGCGATTTGAGCATCGACGAAAACATCGAATTTTTTGCTGAAATCAATAAGGTGTATGATTACAAAGCGCGTCGTGATGAACTGTTGGAGTTTACACGCTTGACGCCGTTTAGAGACAGGCTTGCCGAGAAGCTTTCAGGTGGGATGAAGCAAAAGCTCGCGCTTGCCTGTACTCTGATTCATACGCCGAAGATTATTTTTCTCGATGAACCGACAACAGGCGTGGACCCTGTTTCACGTCGCGACTTCTGGAAAATTCTGCAGAACCTTCTCAAGAGCGGCATTACGATCGTGATGAGCACGCCGTATCTCGACGAAGCTGAACGCTGCAACCGTGTCGCCCTCATGAACAACGGTCGGATTATGCAAGTAGACGAGCCGGCAAATCTCAAGAAGCTGATGACCGGCGAGGTCATTGAAATCGTCTGCGACCGGGTGCGGGACGCTGCCGCAATTCTCAAAGCTCAGGCAGTGGGGAATGAAGTTCAAATCTTCGGAGACAGGCTGAATGTTGTCGTTGCCAATTCCTCAAAGGAATTTCCGCGGATTGAATCTGCGTTGAAGGAGAAAGGAATTCATATTGAGAGTTGGCGGACAGTGCCCCCGTCGCTCGAAAATGTTTTCATCTCACTCTTAACACATAGAGAACCAAGTGAGGTCGGAGTATGATCGTTCGAAGAAAACCACACAACACAATGTTAACAGAATCTCCTTTTCATCAGTCTGAACGCGGTGAGCGGCGAACGGCGTCGAAAACTGCTCAGAGCATCTGTTCCACGAGTATGTACCAAGTCATTGTGAGGACATTTTGTTTGTTGGTGTTTGCCGGAACAGTGTTCGCACAGGAAGCAAAAATTCTTACGTTAGCAGATGCTATCAAGATTGGTGAGGAGAACAGCCGTGCGCTGAAGATTTCTTCTGCAAAAGTCGATGCCGCGTCGGCGAAAGCAAGTGAAGCGAACACGTATCTTCTTCCATCACTCAAACTGTCTGCAAGCTATCAGCGCCTGAGTGATGTGCCGCCGTTCGCTGTTACGCTTCCCGCAACTCTTCCGCCTCCGCTTGGTGGAAGTTCGATCCAGCTAGCCCCGACCGTTTTGAATAGCTACAATGCGCGGGTCTCGCTGCTTCAACCAATCTTTACAGGCTTCAAACTGGAAAGTAATTCCCGTGCCGCCGACTATATGGAGCAGGCAAGTCAATTCGACAATAAGAATGATAGAGAAGATCTCGCTCTTGCCATCACGACAGCATATTGGACACTCTATCAAACAATCGAGACGAAGAAGTTTGTTGAGGAGAACGTCACCCGCCTGACGACAAGTGAAACCGATGTAAACAATTTGCTGAAAAGCGGTATGGCAACACGCAACGATTTGTTGAAGATCAGGCTTCAACTCAACAGTGGAAAGCTTGGCCAGATTGATGCAGCCAACGACGTTCGGCTGGCAATGATGAATCTAAACAACCTCATGGGCCAACCTCTCGAGGCACAGTTGCAACCGGCGTCGCAACCAATTATTCCTTCCGATGAAGGAGATCTGAAGAACGGAAATCCTGCGAGCGCCATCAACGTACGTCCGGACTTGCAGGCGATGCAGGCGCGTGTCGAAGCGTCGAGAGCTGGTGTGAAGGCGGCACAGGGCGGTTGGTTTCCACAGCTGTTTCTCACCGGTGGCTATACGTATGCGCGGCCGAATCAACGATACCAGCCAACGCTGGATCAATTCAAGGGGACGTGGGATGTCGGTGTGCAGTTGCAGTTTGATATCTGGAATTGGGGAGCGACTTCTCATCAGACAGAGCAAGCAAAATCGCAAATGATGCAGAACGAGTTTGCATTTGAACAGATGAAAGAGAACGCAACGCTTGATGTGAAACGCCAATGGCTTGCTGTTAACCGCGCCAAAGAGAAAGTCGGGTTGGCGAAACTTTCCATCGAACAGTCAGAGGAAAACCAACGGACAACCAACGATAAGTTCAAGCAAGGACTCGCGACCTCAACCGATTTGCTTGACGCGAATGTTGCATTGCTGCAGGCGAAAACGAGCTACTCAGGCGCGTTGGTGGAACATGAACTGGCACAGGCAAGACTAAGAAAAGCCGGAGGCTCCGGGAATTGACGATTTCACTATTGCGTCATTTAACTATTTGTGTTTTTGCAACTAATGTTTAGATGGTCGAACAGGTATGTCAGATTACGCAATTGAAGCAAAGGACTTAACAAAACGCTTCGGCAAGTTCACCGCTGTTGATAGTGTGAACTTCACTGTGAAGCGCGGAGAGATCTTCGGCTTTCTCGGCGCAAATGGCGCGGGGAAATCTACAACTATCCGCATGTTAATTGGATTGCTGGAACCAACTTCGGGCACAGCAACAGTCGGCGGATTCGATATCGTCAAACAAGCAGAACAAGTGAAACTGAACATCGGCTACATGTCGCAGCGGTTTTCGTTGTACGATGATTTGACGGTTGAGCAGAACATCCGGTTCTACGGCGGCGTCTATGGTTTGAAGAACTCCCGTCTTGACGAGAGAATGGAATGGGTCTTGAAAATGGCGGACCTGAAGGGAAGAGAAGACAGTCTTACGAAGACTCTTTCGGGCGGATGGAAACAAAGGCTTGCGTTGGGTTGTGCGATTCTCCACGAACCGAAAATAGTTTTTCTCGATGAGCCGACCGGCGGTGTTGATCCAATCTCACGGAGGAATTTCTGGGAGCTCATCAGCCAACTCTCTTCCGAAGGCATCACCGTGTTGGTAACGACGCATTTTCTTGACGAAGCAGAATACTGCAACGACATCATCCTGATCAATGCGGGAAAGTTGATTGCAAGCGGGAGTCCGGTAGAACTGAAGACGAACTACATCAAGAACCCGATACTCGAAGTCGCGGGACTTGAGAATAATGTCGTTGAAGCGCTCGAAACTATTCGCGAGCAGCCGTGGGCGCTGGAAACAACGGTGTTTGGCACATCGCTTCACGTGATGGTAAAGGCTGAAGCAGAAGGAACAAAGCTGATACAATCTTCTCTTGCGGAAAAGGATGTTGCAGCGAGGAGCATTCAACGAATCGTCCCCTCGTTGGAGGATGTGTTTCTGTATCTGCTGGACAAAAGTAATTAGAAAAGACCTGGTAGAATGTTCAAAGCCCTCAAACCAATCATAGTCAAAGAATTCCGCCAGATCCGACGCGACCCGACGACACTTGGAATGTTGCTCGTGCTGCCAATTGCGTTGATTGTTTTGATCGGCTATGCACTCAACTTCGACGCCAAACACATTCCGCTTGCAGTGTTTGATCAAAGTAAAACGGCAACAAGCCGCGATTTTCTTCGTCAGTTTCAGCACACGGAATATTTCAATTATCAATTCAACGTCCAAACGTATGGTGAGATAGAAGATCTTTTTCTGAACAACAGGGCAACGGCGGCACTCGTTATTCCGACAGATTTTGCTTCGCAATTGCTCTCCGGCCGGCCGGCGAAAGTTCAAATCATACTCGATGGGGCAGATGCAAACAGTGCGGGTCAGGCGCTTGGCTACGCCGTGCGTATGACGGTTGAATATTCCGGCAAGCTGACCGCGGAATTCCTGCAGCGTCGTGGTCGCAGCACATACGTGCCGATCGACTTTCAGCCGCGCATCTGGTACAATCCCGATCTCCAGTCGACGAAGTTCCTGATTCCGGGCCTCATCGGATTCATTTTAGTTCTGACGGCGGTAATTTCCACAGCGCTGACGGTTGTGCGGGAAAAGGAACGCGGCACAATGGAACAGCTGATGGTTTCACCTCTGCACCCGCTACAAGTAATTGTAGGAAAAGTGATTCCGTATCTTCTGATCAGTCTGGCCATTGCAACGGCAGTATTGTTCGTCGGGTATTTGTTGTTTGATGTCGGAGTGAAGGGAAGTTTGCTTCTCCTCTACGCGGCAATATTCATGATGATTCTGGGCGGGCTTGGTCAGGGACTTCTTATTTCGAGCATCACCGACTCGCAACAGGCGGCATTCATGATTGCAGTTTTCAGCTCGCTGCTTCCGACCTTTTTGCTCTCCGGTTTTATTTTTCCGATTACCAGCATGCCGGTGGTGCTGCAAATTGTTTCCAACATTTCCGTGAACAAATTTTTCCTGATCGTAGTACGAGGTGTAATGTTGAAGGGCGCCGGATTTGGTGCAGTGTGGGAACAATTCGTCTTTATGTTTCTATTCGCAGCCATCACGCTTGGAATCAGTGCCAAGAGGCTTCGGAAGAGTACTCTATAGAATGATAGCTACATCGGACTTGAGAAAGATTGTTTTTAACAGCTTTTAAATTTTGGAACATATGCGTCAGTCATTTCTGGTTATTCTTGAGATTATCAAAAAAGAGTTCTATCAGATCCGTCGGGATAAACGGATGTTGGCGATCTCTGTGTTGGCACCGGTGCTGCAGGTGTTGCTGCTTGGTTATGCTGCAACAACGGATATTAAGGACAGCACAATGGTTGTCTGCGATATGGATAGAACGGCGGAGAGCAGGACGTTTGTGGAAAGTTTCACCACGTCGAATTACTTCATCCCAAAGTACTCGGTGAACCGGCCGGAAGAAGTAAATGCGTATGTGGAAGAGGCGAAAGTCAGCATGGCTCTTATCATTCCGAAGGGCTTTGCACGCAACATATTTGCACATGAAACATCGCAGATACAGGTGATACTCGATGGTGCTGACGCGAACACTGCAAATATTCTGTTGACGTACGCAACTCAAATTGTCGCCTCAAATTCAAGAAACATTATTGCGGAATACTCGAGTGCCGTAAGCGGCATGAGTCTTCCGCAAGTTATACCCGAGCCCCGCATGTGGTTCAATCCCGATTTGAAAAGCCAGAACTACATGGTGCCCGGCGTTGTGGCGCTTGTGCTGTTGATTATCACCATGACGCTGACTTCTGTAAGTGTGGTGAAGGAGAAAGAAATTGGAACGCTGGAGCAGCTTATGGTAACACCGATCAAGCCATACCAGCTTATTCTCGGCAAGCTCATTCCCTTTACGATTATTGGCTTCGTTGATACGATTATTGTTCTTGCGATCGCACGATTTTGGTTTGGAGTGCCTCTGGCGGGAAGCATTGTTCTGCTGTTCGGATTGAGCGGACTGTTTATTCTGACGACGTTGGGTTTAGGCTTGTTCATCTCCACGATTGCGAAATCACAGGGACAGGCAATGATGATCGCGCAATTTTTCTTCTTCATGCCGTTCATGTTTCTTTCCGGCTTTTCGTTCCCGATAGCAAACATGCCGCAATGGATCCAATACCTCACCTACCTTATTCCTCTCCGGTATTTTCTCGAAATTGTTCGCGGCATTTTCCTCAAAGGGGCCGACCTAAGTCATCTCTGGCATCAGGGGCTTGCGCTGCTGGTATTCGGGATTGTCATCCTCAGCTTGAGCGTGATGCGGTTCAGGAAGACAATGGAGTAGTGGAGCCTTAAATCCGATATAGAAATTTCACGCAAAGCCGCAAAGGCAAGATTGAAAAAGGTTTTTTTCGATCATGAGCATTCACCTGTTTGGTAAATGCTCCATCAGACAGAAGTGTTTCGGTATTCGTTTCATCTTGGCATTCTTTGCCTGCCCGCCGCTTCGCTTTGGGAGGCGGGCGTCCTTGCGTGAGACTCTATATCGGAAATCAGGTGGAGAGTGACGGTTGAGTTTTGTACATTGGGAGTAGTCGAATGGATAAAGAACGAATACACGAGCTCATTGAATTCATGAAGCACATGCTTCATGAGAATGGAATAGCGTCGGCGGAAGTTATTCTCTTCGGGTTCCCGCAACGGCGGAACACCAAAAGAAGCAAGCGATGTCGATATAATCATCATCTCGAATGTGTTTGAGAAAAAGATATTTGTGAACGTTCCGCATTAGTCACTTCATCTAAGGTCGCGGTAATTAGGAAATTTGTGGTTCCCCTGGATATCATTTTTCTTACACCAAAAGAATTCGAAGATGTTCCAACCTACGCGGCAAGGATAGCAAACGCATAAATTTTTTCTGAATAGGAGAAGACATGAAAAACGTTGAGCTTACTGTTAATTGACATTTGATCGCAAGAATGAACGGAAGAATAATGGCGTCAAAATCTCACTTTCGTGAATTAGCATATCTAGTCTCGGTAGCCGACATCTGTTCACCGTTCTTGGCTTCATTTGAAGGAACGAGAACTGTTGCAGAAGTATTCGAAGAGTGGTCTGTGGATTTGTGCTCCGAACGAAACCTTGATCCAATGGAACAACTCGCCTTAGTAACGACAGAAGGTAGAGTCGAAGGATTTATTGGTTTTGATGAACTGGTTGCTGGAAAGCAACTAATTGAGTGCATGGAGCCAATTACGCCTGATTCGATTTTATCTTCAGACACATCTCTATTCGATGCGGTCTCAGCATTTGCTGCAAGTCGTACTCATTTTTTTTTGGTCCTGCGTGGAAACAATTTCATCGGTTGGCTTTCATACAACGACCTCCATAAGCCTCCTTTGCGCCTCTGCCTTTTTGCAATGTTGATTAATCTGGAAAGGATTCTTTTAGAGGTTGCTCTCCTATCGCCAAAGGAATCAGTTCAGGCTTTGCCCGATAGTCGAAAGAAAAAAGCTCTCAAAGTCTACGCATATCTGAAACATAACTACCGCAAGTCAGGAGAGCCATACGAATCAAAGCTGTTGGAGTGCACCTACATACTAGATAAGTTCATAATCGCTCGGCGTACCAAAACAGTTTTGTCCCAAGTGCCAGCGTTGGCCGATGCTGGCCTATGCAAGAAGGCTGAATGGTTGCGAAATGAGATAGCACATGCCAAGTTGGAAGAGGGGAGTTCTGACCTATCCCGAGAGAATCTGTGGCAATTCATTCAATGGGCTGAAACAGTGGAATTGCAACTGCAGAAATATCTCGAGTCGGCTAGAGGATCATAAGGGAAGCGATCATTCCAATATCAACGAAAAGAAAATCGGGTTGAACATCTATAAGAAAAAATAGAAAGCGGCGATGAAGAAAATTTTCAGGACTGTTTTAAGCTGCATGTTTGTTGTCGTTGCCTGCGTCGCCGGGGAATTGCCGCTCGACAAAATCAAACTCCCGCCCGGCTTTCACATCTCGGTCTATGCTGAAGTTCCCAACGCCCGTTCTTTGACGTTGAGCCCCAAAGGAACTCTGTTCGTTGGCAACCGCAGCGGCGATAACGTGTACGCGGTCGTTGATAAGAACAAAGACGGCAAAGGAGACCAGGTATACACGATAGCTTCGGGTTTGGAAATGCCCAACGGCGTGGCGTTTCGTTCAGGCGCCCTGTACGTTGCCGAAGTGGATCGTGTTCTTCGTTTCGATGATATCGAAAACCATTTGTCCAATCCGCCGAAGCCCGTTGTTGTTACGGACAAATATCCGGACGACGGCCACCACGGATGGAAATTTATTGCATTCGGTCCCGATGGAAAATTGTATATACCCGTTGGAGCTCCCTGCAATGTGTGCGACCGCGAGGATCAACGGTATGCATCCATCACCTGTATCAATCCGGATGGCAGTGACCAGGAAGTTTTCGCCCGCGGAATCCGTAACACCGTTGGCTTCGACTGGCATCCGCAGACAAAAGAATTGTGGTTCACCGACAATGGAAGGGACATGATGGGAGATAACATGCCCGCGGATGAATTGAATCACGCCCCGAAGAAAGGTATGCACTTCGGGTTTCCGTATGTGCATCAGGGCGATGTGCTTGACCCGGAATTTGGAGAAGAGAAAAAATTGGATGACTATGTGAAGCCTGTGCAAAAATTGGGGCCGCACGTTGCGGCGCTCGGTATGCGGTTTTATACAGGCAAAATGTTTCCGCGTGAATACAAGAACCAGATATTCATTGCCGAACATGGATCATGGAATCGCAGCACGGCAATCGGCTATCGTGTAATGCTTGTGAAATTAGATGGTAACAAGTCCGTAAGTTACGAGCCATTCGCCGAAGGATGGCTGGGCGAGAAACGTGCGTGGGGAAGGCCTGTTGATGTTCTCGTGATGCCTGATGGAGCTTTACTGGTTTCCGATGATATGAACGGCGTTGTTTATCGAATAACATACAAAAAGTAATTCGCCGGACTGTTGCCGTTCTTCCATCCGTTTTCTATTTTTACTCGTGCTCATCCAAACAACTTCCAGTTCTTTATTCCTCATAGATGAATCGACTCGTTCTTCCGTTATTGCTGCTCGTGCTGGTTGTCGCCGGATGTGTTTCCACTTCGGGCAACGGCGGACTTAATCGCACAGTCATCGTTGATTCCCTCTCCACAAATTCTCCCTTACCGGATTCCCTTACGGTCATTCCAGGCCCGGAATACAAAGCCGGTGGACTTCACGAATTTCTTTTTGGCAAACATTATCGCGACTTGTGGATAGCTCCGACAAAAGTAAAGGTTCTGGACATGCGAACATTTGCCGGAGGGCTGACTCCCATAAAACAGGGCGGAGGATTTCAAACGAAGTCGTTGAGATTGCAGGGAGCCAATGGAAAGCTGTACGCGTTTCGTTCCATCAACAAAGATCCCAAAAAAGTCTTGCCGCCGGAATTGCAGGATACGTTTGCCGCGGATATCATCCAGGATCAAATCAGCTCCTCCAATCCTGCGTCTGCCCTAGTCGTGGATGTGTTGGCGGATGCGCTCGGCGTTCTTCACCCAAAGCCGGTCATCGTCTTGCTGCCGGATGATGAACGGCTTGGACAGTTCAGGGAATCATTTGCCGGCATACTGGGTACAATCGAAGACTATCCCGCAGCAGGAGATGATGGTACGGCGGGTTTCGGAGGATCCGATAAAATCGTCAGCACGATAAAATTCTTTGAAACACTGGAAAAGGATAACGATAATCTCATCCACGCTCGCGCAATGCTGACTGCCCGTTTGCTCGACGTTTTTGTGGGCGATTGGGATCGTCACATCGATCAGTGGCGTTGGGCGCGGTTCAAGGAAGATGGCCGGAATAGCTGGTACCCAATTCCCCGCGACCGTGACCAGGCGTTTGCACGTTTCGACGGACTGTTTCCCAAGATCGGGGCGGCGGCGATTACACAGTTTGAAAACTTCGACGACCGGTTTCATCATATGCCGAGTCTTACGTTTGCCGGACGCTTTATTGACCGGCGACTACTCGTCTCGCTTAATAAGCAATCGTGGGATAGCATAGCCGGTTCAGTTACCCGCACGCTGACGGACGAAATAATCGAGCGAGCTGTGCGGAGCCTGCCGCCCGAGTACTACAACTTGCGCGGAGAGTGGCTTGCAAAAGCATTGAAGTCGAGAAGGGATAGTTTCAGGAAGGCGGTGGATGAGTATTACGCCATCCTCGCGGAATATGTCGATGTGCATTTCAGCGACAAAGCCGAGTTTGTTGAAATAAAAAGGTTGGACGACGAACGGGTGGAAGTCGTCGCCCGGCAGAAAAAGAAATCGGGCGAACTTGGCGACGAAATATTCCGCCGCATCTTTCGTGCTGACGAGACGGATGAAGTCCGTCTCTATCTTTATGGTGGTGATGATAAATGCGTCGTCACCGGAAAAGTGGAATCAAGTATTGTGGTGCGCGTTGTTGGCGGCGGGGGAGATGATGAACTGGTCGATGAATCACTCGTGCGCGGTGTGTTGTGGGGGATTATCCCTTTCATTCCGCAGGCAGAGCGATGTACATTTTTTTATGATGACAAAGGCGAGAACGAATTTGTTGCCGGGCCGAGCTGCAAAGTAAATAAAAGTAATTATGAGCCTCCGGCAATTGGCCTCACACAATACTAACATATATCCGATACTCATATGACATTTTCATTTTGATGAAACATCTTCTCATCGTACTCCTTACATGTGTTCTTATCAGCTGTTCCCATCAGGGAAATGTCCAACAAGCGGTTCCTTCAAAAGGGTTAACAGTTATTGCACTCGGAGATGCGGGTGAAACGGGCAGCGAGTTACGCGGTACGGCAAAGTACATCAACGATATGTACTCCGAGCAACATGACGGCGGCAAACCGGATGCGATGATTTTTCTTGGCGATAACTTTTATCCGCTCGGACTGAACATTCCCGCCGATGAGGTGACCGGAAAAATAAAATCCATCCTCGGTCCGTATAGACAAACATTCGAAGGAATTGGCAGGGCAAATGTTCACGCAGTTGCGGGCAACCATGATTACTATGCGCGCAACGCCGTGGAGAAGTCTTTGTTCTTCGGTCTGGTCAATATCGAGGCCGGGCCGGTGGGACTTTCGGAGAAGGGTAACGAACGCGAGAGAGCGATAGAGTGGTGGACATATTATTACAAAATGCCCGCAGAGGTTGTGTATCCCTTGAGCGCGGGTTCCAAGGACAGCGTTCAGTTTATTTTCTATGATTCCGCACTGCCGCTGCGCACGGATCCGGCATCGTGGCGCCCCGCGCTCGACAGCCTGAAAAGATTACTGACACACTCTGCCGTACGTCCCGGCATTGCCTGGAGAATTTTTGCCCAGCATCATCCATGGTATTCAGTCGGAGAGCATGGCGGATATTCAGTGTGGGATGACGAGGCGAAGACGGTGAACTATCTTTCAAACTGCGACAAGGATTCCAACGTCATCAACTGGTTCACCAACACGTTCGATCCGGAGGATTTGTGTGCATCAAAATATCAGGCACACATTGACTCGCTGAAAGCCGCAATACATTCCGGCGGTACAAAGATTCATCTGATGCTGACCGGACATGAGCATACGTTGCAGTTACTCTCGTATCCCGAAAAGAATTCTGATTGCCCGGAATGTCCGGCAGTGCACGTAATATCAGGAGCCGGAAGCAAAGCCGGTAAAGTAAAGCTGCCTTCGCCGCCGCATGAATTCACCGCGTCGCAACCGGCGAAGAGCGGGGAATCGCTTTCCGGTTTCGCTCAATTGAAATTTGGAAATGGAAAGCTCCGCGTGCTCTTCTTCAATTCCGCCAACGGCGAAACAATAGATATGGGCGAAGGGAAGAAGGAGTTTTGGATTGACAGAAACGGTGAGTTGATGCATTGAAGTCATGTGTCATGGTTCGCATAAAAATGTTCACAATCGGTTTCAAAAAATTTGTTTTCATCACGGGCGGCATGCTGTGCTTGATGGCTTTACATCCGATCTCCGTCCATGCTCAGGATGAAGAAGATGTAGAAGAGCGTGCGAAATATCAACCCTATCGTGATTATGGAGAAGATTGGCGGCTTGCTTCGCTGTTGGGTCTCACGTCTGAAGACGGCATTCTTGTGGGCACTGGCGCTATTGTGTATAAATTCGGGTTCAGAGTGTTTCCCTACATCTACCGTATGGAACTTGTCGGCGGACTGACCCTGAAGACCGCACGGTGGAAGTTCAGGTACACGGCATCATTTCCTGCGGTAGGTAAGAATCTCTCCATCGATTTGCTTGCATACGCATCTGAGCTGGAAGTCCGCAACTTTTACGGCATCGGCAACAATACACCGCACGACGAGAATCTGGAGAAGAATGATTTTTACCGTGTCGCATCGCGTCAATATTTTGTTCAGCCGGTATTGAAATTCAAGCCTAACCGGATTGCATCGCTGGGCGTTGGCATTTCGTACAAACATTTTGAAGTCCGGCGTAAAGCAAACAGGTCTCTGACCAATGCGGCATTCGATAGTCTCGGCGACGATCGTTCTGTTGTGGGAGCAGGAGTATCGCTTGATCTTGCTTTCGGTGAGCGGGTGTTTCCTCCCCGCAATGCACTCACAATGGCATTCTCTGCGTGGAATTATCCCGACCCATTCCGCAAAGCAAAGCCGTTTCAGCGATACACAGGCGATGTGCGGGGATACGTGAGCGCAGGGCCGGCAACATTAGCGCTCCGCGCCGCCGGCGAAAAAATACAGAGCCACTTTCCGTTTTTTGAATTAGCCTTCCTCAACCTCCGGGGCTACAATCTCAACCGGTTCTCCGGCGATGCATCGGTGCTCGGTTCTGCCGAACTTCGTTTCTCTCTCTTCCGATCGAAGTTCCTCGTCCCGACACAAGTGGGCATTTTCCTTTTCGGAGATGCCGGACGCGTGTATGTCAACGGGAATTCTCCGGGCGGCTGGCATGCGGACGCGGGAGTGGGGATTTCTGCCGCGCCGGTCTCGCCTGACTTCACTCTTTCAATATCCGTTGCTTCTTCTCCCGAAGGAATTTTTCTCAACGGCGGATTTGGATTTGCATTCTAGAAAAGAAAACTTACCACAGAGGACACAGAGAGTACAGAGAACGCGGAGTATTATCTTTAGAGAAGCTTTTCTCCGTGATCTCCTCAATCTCTGTGCTCTCTGTGGTTAAATGTTCTATAGGCACCAGAAATCTCAAACACTAACGCCGGTACTGTATGATAGGCAAATCCATTCAACCTGAAATTCGTGCGCTGATTGAAGCACGGGATTTTGCGACGCTTAAGGAAATATTCGCGGATTGGCAGCCCGCCGACCTTGCGCAACTGATTGACGACTTGCCTGATGAAGATTCAGCTATCATCTTCCGCCTGCTGCCCCGCACGCTCGCGACCGCGACATACGAGTATCTCGATGTGGACAAGCAGATTGTTTTGTTGAAAGCAATGGGCCAGGAACAAGTGGCGGCGATTCTCAACGATATGTCTCCCGATGATCGGACTGCATTGTTCGAGGAACTTCCGGGCGCCGCTGTTCAAAAACTCATTGCGTTGCTGACACCCGAAGAACGCCTGACCGCCCAGACGCTGCTGAACTATCCCGAAGACAGTATCGGGCGGCTCATGACGCCGGACTTCATTGCTGTCCGGCAGGATTGGATAGTGCAGGACGTGCTGAATTATATCCGGGCGAACGGCCATGACAAGGAAACGCTGGACGTCATTTATGTGGTGGATGATAAAGGCAAGCTCATCGACGATTTGCGCATCAGGGAATTTCTTCTTTCGCCACTCGATAAGAAAGTCAGCGAGATGATGGACGAGAATTTTGTATCGCTCCCCGTCAATGCAGATAAAGAAACCGCAGTGGAGGTGTTCAAGAAGTACGGACGTACAGCCCTTCCCGTTGTCGATTCGGAACAGCATCTTGTCGGGATTGTTACGGTGGACGATGTGCTGGAGGTCGCCGAAGAAGAAACAACGGAGGACATCCAGAAAATCGGAGGTATGGAGGCGTTCGATGAACCGTATATGGAAATTTCACTTCTAAAGATGGTAAAGAAGCGCGCAGGATGGCTTGTTATTCTTTTTCTCGGTGAGATGTTGACGGCAACAGCAATGGGATTTTTTGAAGAAGAGATTGCAAAAGCGGTCGTGCTCGCCCTGTTCGTGCCGCTCATTATCTCCAGCGGCGGCAACGCGGGCTCTCAGGCGTCGACACTCATCATACGGGCGATGGCGCTCGGACAAGTAACCTTGTCGTTCTGGTGGAGAGTAATGAGGCGGGAAATTATTGCGGCATTCCTTCTGGGCTGTATTCTCGGACTTATCGGGTTTCTTCGTATTGCAGGATGGTCTCTGTTCTCCGATATCTACGGACAGCATTGGCTGCTGGTCGCAATGACGGTGTCGTTCAGCCTTGTCGGAGTTGTGTTGTGGGGCTCGCTCGCCGGTTCGATGATGCCGTTTATTCTCAAGAGGTTTGGCGCCGATCCTGCGACTTCATCTGCGCCTTTCGTTGCAACGCTTGTTGACGTGACCGGGTTGGTGATTTATTTCAGCGTGGCGTTTATGATTTTGCGGGGGACGTTGCTGTAGTGAGAATTGAAAAACATTTCGCGTCAGGGTGAGCGGAGTCGAACCCTGTCATGTGCCTCAAATTTCACACTTCGACTTCGCTCAGTGTGACGATGAGTTCAGTCTTTCTCCTGCAAACTCTTGAACGGCAACTCACTCAACTCCACCTTCTCGTTCTTATCCAGAAAATAATTCAAAGCCCAATCGCCGGGGAAGAGGATGGCAAGCTGTCCATGCGAATCTTCTGCAAGCGCCGCACCGCTGGGAATCGTGAGCGCCTTGATTCTTTCTTCCGGTAACTCCGGCGATAGCCATCGCAGAAATTTCCATTCCGTTTGCTCCATGCGCGACGGAGCTCCGTATTCATTTTCCAACCTGTACTGAACCACTTCAAACTGCAACGGGCCCACCGCCGCAACGATCGGGACCTTTGAACCCGAGTGCACGCGATAAAAAACCTGCACGACGCCTTCCTGCGTCAGTTGATCGACGCCGTCGCGGAATTTTTTGTAGTTCGCCGGACTCGGATTGTGAAGCATAACAAAATGCTCGGGCGGGAAGCGCGGTATCTCATCATACACAATCGATGGGTCCTCCGTCAGCGTATCGCCGATATGAAACTCCGATTGCCCGATGAACCCGACGATATCGCCGGCGTATGCTTCGTCAACTGTTTCCCGTGACTGTCCGAACATCTTCTGTGAATTCGCCAGCCGGACTTTTTTCCCCGTGCGCGGATGCATCACGTACATGTCCCGCACGAACTTGCCCGAACACACTCTCATGAATGCAATCCGGTCGCGGTGTCGCGGATCCATGTTTGCCTGAATCTTGAAAATGAAACCGGAGAAGGCATCGAAATCAGGAGGAACAAACTGCTCACCGGATACATGCGGAGCGGGAGGCGCGGCTTGCGCAAGGAATCCGTCCAGCAACAACTGCACGCCGAAATTATTTCTCGCGCTGCCGAAGAAGACCGGCGTGATCTTTCCATTGAGCACTGCGTTCGTATCATACGTCGAACCGGCAATGTCGAGCATTTCAATCGACTCAAGAAGTGTTGCGTGCGTATTCTCGCTGAGCTTGTCTTTGACCATCGGATCCTGAAGCGAAGCAATTGCCTCCGGTGCACGATACATCCCGCCAACCGTTCGCTCGAAGAAGTGAACTTCCTTCGTTTGCCTGTCGAACACGCCGCGGAATTCCTCGCCGGTTCCCAGCGGATAATTCATCGCGAATGCTTTGAGGCCAAGCACTTCTTCCAGTTCATCAATCAGTGCAAGCGGGTCAATCGTGGGACGGTCGCACTTGTTCATGAATGTAAAGATGGGAATATGCCGCCTCCGGCAGACTTCAAACAATTTCTTCGTCTGGCTCTCGATACCCTTGCCGGCATCGATCACCATTATCACGCCATCGACTGCGGTGAGCACGCGGTACGTGTCCTCGGAAAAATCCTGGTGCCCCGGCGTATCAAGCAGATTGATCTTGTATCCGCTGTAATCGAACTGCAACACGGTTGAGCTAATCGATATGCCGCGTTTGCGTTCAAGTTCCATCCAGTCGCTGGTGGTTTGCCGCTGCTGCTTCTTTGCCGTCACCGAACCCGCAAGCTGCACAGCTCCGCCGTACAAGAGGAACTTTTCCGTCAATGTCGTTTTTCCCGCATCAGGATGGGAGATGATAGCGAACGTGCGGCGCTTTAAGATTTCTTCTTTAATGCCCATGCGAACTTTGAAATCTGAATTGAAAAAGATTTGCCACGAAGACACAAGACACGAAAGGTCAGGGAAGAAAAATAGGTTGGTGTCTTGAGTCTCAGTGGCGGACAAAAGGTACGGAAAAAGGGAAGGGCGAACAAACGAATCACGTCGTACTACTCAAGCACGAGCAGCGATTCTATTGGATCGTCGAGGGATTTACTAATTGACGCCTTGTTGGTGAGCAGAATGTCGAGGATTTTACTCGATGGATCGAGAGAGCCGAGAAGCCGGAAAGAAAGGTGTTGATCGAGAAGTAGTTTCATGCTGCAGCAAGCTTACGTTCGCGATCGGCGGCGAATGCGAAGCAGGCGCGAATGTCTTCCTGAGTCAACTCAGGAAAGTCTTTCAATATTTCGGTTTCGCTCATTCCCGAAGCAAAATACTCCAACACATCAGATACCGTGATTCTCATTCCCCTGATACAAGGTTTTCCACTGCGCATGCCGGGCTCTATCGTGATAATTTTTGCATAGTCCATATAATCTCCTTACACTGACGGACGAATTCTAACCATTCTCATTGCAACTAGCTAGTATCCGATATTCATTAGTCCAATTGGTTTGAATCGGGTTGGGAATTTTCCGTACATTGGACTCAATCAAAATCCAGTCATCTGCGATGTCTTTTAACATGCTCAACATCCCCCACCTTCTCGCGCAAGAACTTTCCCTCAATCTCACGAACGTACAAAACGCCCTGACGCTTCAGGCTGAGGGAGGAACAATTCCATTCATCGCCCGCTACCGCAAAGAACGAACGGGGGAGATGGATGAAACCAACCTTCGCAAGTTGTTCGACCGCTTTGAATACCTAACCGAACTGGAAGCACGCAAGGTAACGGTTCTGAAGTCCATTGAAGAGCAGGGGAAACTGACGGACGAATTGAAAGCTAAAATCGAAACCACGCTAGAGAAAACCGAGCTTGAGGATTTGTATCTGCCATACAAACCGAAGAAGCGAACGCGTGCAACTGTTGCAAGAGAGAAGGGACTTGAGCCGCTCGCTGATTTCATCAGGTCGTTGAACGTGCCCGAGTCGCCGGCTGCTTCGCTGGAAGATGAAGCGGCGAAGTTCATTTCCGAAGAGAAGGGTGTTACGACGATTGATGAAGCGTTGGCGGGCGCCTCGGATATTCTTGCAGAAGAAGTTTCGGAGAAGGCGGAACTGCGAGCGCATTTACGCGAGTACTTCCTGAAGGAAGGCATGTTCATCTCAAAGATAAAAGACAAATTTGCGGTGGGCACAACAAAGTTTGAGATGTATCGTGACTATAAGACAAAAGTGAAAGACATTCAGCCGCATAATATATTGGCTCTGAGACGGGGAGAGAACGACGGCGTGCTCTCGTTCGAGTTGCAGTTCGATGGAGACGTTGTGCTAGGCTATCTCGAAGGACATGAAATTCATACTAAAGCGTCGAACGTGGTCAGCTTTTACAAGTCAATATTGAAAGACGCATTCGAGCGTCTTATGCGTTTCTCGCTGGAGACGGATGTGCGTGTCGAAAAGAAAATGCACGCGGATCACGAGTCCATCAAAACGTTTGAAGAAAATCTGCGTCAACTTTTGCTTTCGAGTCCGGCGGGAATGAAACCCACAATGGGAATTGATCCCGGCTTTCGCACCGGATGCAAGGTGTGTGTTATTGATGAGACCGGAAAGTTTCTTCATTATGAGGCAATCTTCCCGCATCAAGCTGAGGGTCAGCGCGTGAAGGCGGGACAAACCGTTCTCGATTTGATCAAGAAATATGGAATACAGCTTATCGCAATTGGCAACGGCACGGCAGGTCGCGAGACGGATGAGTTTGTTGCCGGTTTGATTAAGGATTTCGAGAAACCGCCGGTGAAAGTGACCGTGAACGAATCAGGCGCTTCGGTTTACTCGGCAAGCAAGGTTGCGGTTGAAGAATTTCCCGACCTTGATGTTACTGTGCGCGGCGCAATCAGTATTGGTCGCAGGTTACAGGATCCTCTCGCTGAACTTGTGAAGATCGATCCGAAGTCGATTGGCGTGGGCCAATATCAGCACGACGTTGACCAGAAATTGTTAAAGAAGAAGCTGGAAGAGACGGTGCAGAGCTGCGTGAATTATGTTGGCGTGGATTTAAATACGGCGTCCGCCGAATTGCTCAGTTATGTTTCGGGATTGAACAATAGTGTTTCGAAAAATATAATGAAGTATCGCGAAGACCATGGTGCTTTCCGTAATCGCCAGCAGTTGCTTGAAGTGCCTAAGTTCGGGCCGAAAGCATTCGAGCAGGCGGCGGGATTTCTCCGCATTCGCCAGGGCGAGAATCCGTTGGATAATTCTGCGGTTCATCCTGAAAGCTATCAGGTGGCGGAGAGAATTCTCAGCGATCTCGGCGTTACAGTCGACAAAGTTCCGGAGGCAGCGGACATGCTTAAGTCGCTCGACCTCAAAAAATATATAACGGAAAACGTCGGCGAGCCAACCATCCGGGATATCATCAACGAATTACAAAAGCCCGGTCGAGACCCGCGTGCGGAATTCCGCTATGCAACGTTTCAGGAAGGCGTGAAGGAGTTAAAAGACTTGCGGCCCGGCATGCAACTGGAAGGCGTCGTTACCAATGTTGCGAACTTCGGAGCGTTTGTGGATATCGGGGTCCACCATGACGGACTCGTGCATGTCTCACAGCTTGCCGACCGCTACGTTGAGGATCCGAAAAAAATTGTAAAGGTTGGGCAGATTGTGAACGTAAGAGTGCTGGAAGTGAATGAGACATTGAAGCGAATCAGCCTTTCGATGAAATCACCGGAGGCAGCGGAGAAGAAGAAGCCGGAGGTCGGAAGTCAGAAATCGGAGGTCAGAGGGCAGAAGACGGAGGTCAGAGGTCAGAAGTCGGAGGTTAGAGGGCAGAAGACGGAGGTCAGAGGGCAGAAGTCGGAGGTTAGAGGGCAGAAGACGGAGGTCAGAGGGCAGAGGTCGGAAGTCAGAGGGCAGAAGTCAGAAGTCAAGGGGCAGAAGCCGGAAGGGAAGTTCGCGAAACCTGAACCCCTAAAAGAAGAACATCACTTTTCGATGGATGATTTGAAAGCCAAGTTCAACAATCGATAACCACAGAGCACGCCGCGCATGCCTTCCGGAATTCCCATCGACGAAGATTTCTATCCGCCCTTCAACGGCTTTCCGAAATCAGGAATTGATTTTCTCAAGAAGCTGAAGAAGAACAACAATCGGGAGTGGTTTCAGAACCACAAGGATGAGTACGACGAGAACGTTAAGTTCCCGATGCAATGTTTGATTGCTTCGTTACGTGAAAAACTTCGTGATGATATTCCGGAAATCGAATTTAATCCCCGCCGCTCAATCTTCCGCATTTATCGGGACGTTCGTTTCAGCAAGAACAAAACGCCGTACAAGACAAACATTGCGGCGGGATTTGATTTGCGAGGAAAAAAGAAATCCACCGAATCTCCCGGCTTGTACATTGGCATTGAGCCGGGCTCTGTGTTTGTCGGCGGCGGCTTGTATATGCCGTCGGGAGAACAAATCAAGGCAGTCCGTGCTTCCATTATCAGCAAGCCGGCTGAGTTTCTTGAGGTCGTTGATGACAGGCGGTTCAAGAAAGTCTTTGGCTCGTTGATGGGCGAGAAACTGCAACGGGCTCCTCTCGGTGTTGCGAAGGATCATCCCTTGCTTAACTATCTCCAACACAAACAATTTTTTGTCGGGAAAGAATGGGACGACGAGAAGTTGGTGCTCTCTAAAATGTTCGCCAACACGGCCTCCTCGCTTCTTCGTGACACAATGCCGCTCGTCCGGTGGCTGCTGCGGGCAACCGCGTAATGGAGTACGTGGTTGTATCGGTCGTCGCGCTTCTTGCGTCCGGGCTTACGCTGTTTTCAGGTTTTGGACTCGGCACGCTGCTGCTTCCCGCGTTTCTGCTTTTCTTTCCGGGCGAGCTTGCCGTAGCAATGACGGCGATTGTACATTTTCTGAATAACGTATTCAAACTTGTGCTGCTTGGCCGCCATGCCAATCTTCAGGTCATACTCAGGTTCGGGATTCCTGCGATGCTGGCAGCGTTTGCCGGTGCAGCGCTTTTATTTCTTGTCACGGATTTAGAACCTCTTGCGTCGTACGCCTTGAACGGCCGGACGTTTCTCATCACTCCAATCAAATTGATAATGGCAGTTTTGATTGCCGCCTTTGCTGTACTCGAAATTCTTCCCACTGCGCGGAACCTGGAATTCGACCGCAGGTTCCTGCCGCTCGGCGGCGTGTTAAGCGGATTCTTTGGCGGACTCTCCGGCCATCAGGGCGCGCTGCGCAGTGCGTTCCTTGTTCGCTCTGGACTTTCAAAAGAGAGCTTCATTGCAACAGGCGTGGTCATTGCATGTCTCATTGATGTAACGAGATTGAGTGTGTATGCAGAACATCTCTCCATCGCAGGGCTGAGAGAAAATATTTCGCTGCTCGTTGCTGCTGTGTTCAGTGCATTCGCCGGTGTTTTCATCGGCAGCAGACTTCTGGCAAAAGTGACGATGAAAAGTGTTCAGCGGGTTGTGACGATAATGTTGTTCTTGATTGCTCTCTTGCTCGGCTTGGGGTTGGTCTAACCCGTGTCGAATTCTAAATCTTACATCATGCGAGGTACATTATGTTCAAGCTCGATTGTTCTTCATACAAAGACAAGGAACTGATTCCGACCCGGTTTGCACACTCATCCGTTGTTGGGGGAAAAAACATCTCGCCGGGATTTCAGTGGAGCGATCCGCCCATCAACACAAAATCATTTGTGCTTGCGATTGTCGATCCGCATCCTGTCGCGAAGAATTGGGTGCACTGGCTCATTGTAAATATTCCTTTCAATGTGAGGAAGCTTGTCGAAGGGGCTTCCCGAAGCAACAGTCTACCGCCCGGAGCGAAGGAGCTTCTCAACAGCTATAATGAATTGGGATATGGTGGTCCCGCTCCGCCGCGAGGTTCCGGACAGCATCCGTACGTCGCAACAGTGTACGCATTGAATGTCGATTCACTCAAACCTGGTGTGAGCGTTACACTGAATCAGTTTATGAATGCGATTGAAGGGAAGGTGATTGCTGAGGCGACTATGACGGGATACTACGAGAGGAAGTAAATATGGGATGACCGTCAAGTGCATCTGCGAGGCAACGGTCATCCCTCTTCTTACAAAAAATACCTCATGAACACCGACCAGTAGCTAAGGTCGGCGACATTCTTCCCGAGCAACACACTCAGCACACCAATATCGTCCTTCCAGAAAGAGACACCGGCCTGCGCTGAAAACTGGAGTCCCCGGCGATTATCCTGAGTCTTGTAAACTGAAGATGAGGGATTCACGGATGAAAAAGTTGAAGTCTGTCCACCCTTGGCTTCTCCCGACCGATAACGCGGTTCAATGCCGCCGGACAAAGAGACATGTTCGCTCAGAGAATACTCCAGCCCTAATGGAAGTTTAATATCCCATCCGTCCATGGAAAAATCGAGAACCCGATTTGTCGTTGTTGTTGGAGTAGAGGGCGTTGTCATGGACGACTGCGTCAACACCTCCGAGCCATCCGATGTGTTCGTCACGAAATTGACTGTCAAGCCCGCATATCCTTTCAATTCATCAGTGAGCGGGAGTTGACGCGCAATTCCTGCCTTGATATCCCAAATCTTTCCGTCGAGCGTTCTGTTGCCTGAGGTTAATGAACTAGTGGTTATGCGAATGGTGTCGCCGTATTCGTACAATGAGCTTTGGACTTCTGAAGCAGAATAGGATGTTAGCGCCAACTCGAACAGCAGGCGCGTAACGACCAAGGCGTCGTTTTTGGTTTCGTAGACAACTCCGAGAACTCCTGCCTTGGTGTCAACATCGGTGGGCGTACGTTGATCAGTTTTTGTCTGGCTGTAAAAATTGTATTCCGTTCTGCGATACAAATACTGTAACGAGTTCGTGGAGAACACTCCGCGCGCAAAATATTGTACGGATGCGTTTTCCAACATCACTACAGATCCAATCGAAGCGGTGTGTATTTTTCCTTTGTAACTTGATTCAGTGATCTGCTGACTTGAATTCCCGGCTCTGATAGGGATGGTGTTATACGAATACTCTGAGCGGGTGCCGTCGCTTTTGCTGATGAATTCATAGCTTACCCCCAGGTCAGTTTTTTCAGAAACGCTCCAACTGTAACTCAACCGGCCGCCGTATCGCTCAGGGTTCATTTCGCTCAAGGAAGTGGATGAGGTTCTATAGGATGAGCTTGAAGGGAAGTTCTCCGAGCTGTATTGCGTTGTGGCCTTGAGCATTTTGTCGAGGATGACGTTCACCCCGATCATTCCCTTCTTCTTTTCTTTTTCAGCGTGAATAAATGTGCCGAGAAAAAACTTTCCGAGGTCATTCATCGAACCGAAATCACCGAACAGCTCGCTGCTTTTCTCACAAACATGGTATGCCGGGTTGCGAAACTGATCCGTCAAAGGATCGCTTATCAGCCCCTCAAAGCCCGATGCCAAACTTCGCAAACGCGTAGATTGATACGTTTCGTTGGGGCGGGGTAGTGTGAAAAAGGAGTTGCCAAAGTAAGGATTTGAATATGAATCGAAAGTCGGAATGAGATAAGGATACGGAATCACGTACTGGCTTCGCGCCGTGGCAAATACGCCAAGAACAATCAGCACCGATAGTGCTATGCGTTGCATAATTCTCCTCTAAGAAAAATTAGTTTGGGATGGGAGATACTTCGGAAAATAAAAAAGGGCGTCTCCTGAAGTGGTTTGAGGAGGGCGCCCTTAGAGAACAAGTATTCCGAATGAATCTACGAAGAGTTCCTCCGGAATCAAAGAAGCTGCAAAACATACCTCGCAATCGCTGGCGATGACGTGAGTCCCGGCGATTCAATCCCGATGAGATTTACCAGCCCGCTCAAGCCGCGGTCAGCCTCATGCTTAATGATGTAATCGCGCACCGGTTCTCCTTTCGCCTGAAGCTTCGCGCGAATACCACTCATGTCGGGTGTTAAATCTTCGTCGGTAATTGCAGGGAGAATTCTGCGCACTGACTCTGCGAACGCATGGCGTTTGGATTCATTGACTGCATAATCGTATGTCCGACCGTGCAAATACTCCACATCCGGCCCGAACTTCAATCTACCACCCAAATCCACCAGTGCATGAACACCCAATGATTCTTTTGGGGGGATGGGATAGACGAGGCGGGAGACGAGTTTGCGTTTCGAATTGGTCACCGCAAAATAACTTCCCTTGCAATGATGAAGTCTGTAGCCTGCCGCATCGATATCGATTCCGGCGAGTGCAGCAATCGTATCGCTTTCCAATCCGGCAGCGTTGATGACGATTTCGGATGTGAACGCTGACCGCGTACCGCTTTCTTCAATCGTAACTTCAAAATGAGAATTCTGTTTTTGCAATCCCACCACCGTGCAATGCGTCTGAACTTCCGCTCCGTTGTTTTTTGCTGTGTGATAAAAATAGTCCATCAACCCATGCGCGCTGATGATTCCCGTCGTCGGGGAAAGCATTCCTCCCACAGAGGAAATATGTGGCTCGAGCGCGTGGACCTGATCCGCAGTCAGCATCTCCAACTCGACTCCATTCGCTTTCCCATGCTCAAATAGTTTTTCGAGTTGCGGGATTTCATCCGGAGTTACGGCTGTAATGATCTTTGTGATTTTTTGGTAGGGAATGTCATGCTTCTCGCACAACTCGTAGAGCAGATTTCTTCCTTCAACACATAACTGTGCCTTGAGCGAACCGTGCGGATAATACAATCCTGCATGGATAACTTCGCTGTTGCGGCTGGATGTTTCAGTCCCGTACTGAGATCGGCGTTCAAGAAGAAAAAGGGGAGAGTATTGTTTCGATAACTCTGCGGCGATCGCGAGCCCCACAACTCCGCCGCCGATTACAGTCACTGCGACATCAGCCATGTCGTTCCTTTATTCCACCAGCGTAGGATCTTCAATCACTGCCCAGGAAGAGTCGGGAGTTATTTGTGCATTTTTGAAAAACGAGTACGAGGATTCCATGCGGGAGTTTACAAACACTTTCAAACCGATTGAATATTCGAAGAGTGGAACGTCGTATATCGAATCACTCACAACGATCATAGGGGAATCCGGGATGAACTGCTGCAGAGCCTGAACCTTCCCCTGCAGAACCGGGACTGGAGTTTGTATTTTTGTGCCGAGCATATTGTTTACCGATTGCAGTTCAGTGCCGATGATATGATCATTGGGAACACCGAGGGAACCAAACACGGCTTCCACGCTCCATCTGTTGCTGCCGGAAACCACCCAAATGTCAAAATCGAGCTTCTGCAATCGATTGAGCAACTCGACTGTTTCCTGTATGTACCGGATTCCGTTAGGGACTTCGTGCTTGCCGATCTTGTGGACGGAAATGGGAGCCTCGAGATGCTCTTTCAGAGTGGCGGCAGCGATTCTGTGAACTTCATCCTCGGAGAATTTCGTCAGGAGCTTTACAATGTCGCTGCAGGCCTTCTCCACTTTCCCTTCGACGAGGTGATCGAAGTACCACTGAAGCATTGTCTCCGCGAAGGAAATGAAGCGCCTGTCGTGCGTCCGCTTTTCCGCCGGAAGGCTGGCGAGCGTGCTATAAAGAATGTCGAGTTCTTCCCGTTTCGGATGGTCGACCCAGATATTCGCTGGCGACTCGCGCAACTGGAATCGCTCCAACTGGTGATAAAACATTGCTTCGCCGATATCGCCTTTGATGATTGTGCCATCGCAATCAAATACGGCTACCGGACGTTTCGAGGTGGTGTGATTCTTCCCGAACTTTTTTAGAAACTCTTCAATCGCAAGGGGGAATGCAACGGACATGTGGGGGAATTTTTTTGTTAAAGATAAGAAGACGCTTTGTGAGGAGCAAGGTAATGTTGGCATAGTGATGTCTCAGTTTAAGATCGTGCGTCATTCCGTCCCGACAAGTCGGGATGTTCGGAATCAAAACTGAGATGCCTTGTTATGGATGCTGAATAAGAGCCTTTCAGCATGACATGATTTGCTGTAGTGGCGTTCACTTTGAAATTGAGACGCTACCTTGGCATGCTCTTGCTTGAATTTCACCGAAAACGTTTCTACGTTCGAGTGTGAAAGCTCTTCGCCCGGCCTTAAATATCTTCCTCGGTATCGCGCTCATATCAGGATTTGCCATTCGACTCCACGGTCAGCCGACTGACCTGAAGCTCGACCACATCTCTCCCGAACAGGGATTGTCGCAATCCACCATCTACGCGATCGTTCAGGACTCACAAGGGTTCATGTGGTTCGGCACGCAGGATGGACTGAACCGCTACGATGGATATTCCATCACGGTGTTCAAGCATGATGCTTCGGATTCAAATTCAATTGGTGACAACAGCATCTGGAGTCTGCTCAATGACAACACTGGCAACTTGTGGATCGGCACCATGCGTGGCGGTGTGGAGCGGTACGATCCCGCTCAGAATAGATTCTTCCACTATCCCCACAGGGACAACGATCCGACGACCGTAAGCGAAAACAATGTGATCTCGTTGTTCCAGGATTCCAACGGCGATATCTGGTTGGGCACACTGAACAAGGGGCTCAACGGTTACAACAAGGCAACCGGAACATTCACTCATTACTCCTTCGAAGAGCTGAATCCGTACAGTCTCAGCAACAACACCATCTGGTCCATCACCGAAGATCGCAACAAAAATCTTTGGGTCGCCACCTGGCAAGGACTCTGTAAATTGCAGCTTCCTCTACGAGGTCGTAGACCTTCAAACGGAGAACAACTAAAGACCGCCCGCTTCACCAGCTATCATCACAACGCGGGCATTGCCGGGAGTTTGAACGGAGAGAATATTCAAACGCTCTATGTAGATCGGTTTGGAACTCTCTGGGTTGGTACGTGGGGCGCCGGGTTGGACCGTTACAACGAGAGCACCAACTCGTTCACACACAACGTGCACGACACAAAGAATACAAAATCTCTATCCAGCAATTTTATTCTTTCCATCCATGAAGATTCAAAAGGAGTATTGTGGATTGGGACGGGCGATGCCGGCTTGAATGCATACAACCGCGCAACGAATAGCTTCATCCGCTATCGAAGCATTCCGCAAAACCCGAACAGTCTCAGCAACGATATCGTCAGCAAACTGTATGAAGACAATTCCGGGATTCTCTGGATTGGAACGGGTGCCGGCGGGATTAATATGTACGACTGGCGAAAGAACCGGTTCACGCATTATTACGATGATCTCAACAACCCTAACGACATGAGCGGGAATGATGTCTGGGCAATTCTTGAGGACAAAGACCGCGAGTTGTGGGTTGGAGCGTATGGCACCGGGCTGAATCGCTTTGCCCGCGGCAGGAAGGAAATACGAACATACAGTTACAACTCCGGAGACAATCGCAGTCTGAGCAACAACAACGTGCTCTCGTTGTGCGAAGCTTCGGACGGAAGTATTTGGATTGGAACAGAAGGCGGCGGACTGAACCGATTCGATAAATCCAAAGGCACGTTCACGCGCTACAAGCACGATCCGAACAATCCAAACAGCATCACGTTTGATGAAGTAACGGCACTGTGTGAAGATCGCAGCGGTGACTTGTGGATCGGAAATAAGGGAGGCGGCCTCGATCGTTTTCAAAAGCGAACCGGGGCTTTCATACATTACCGCGCTGATGAGAAAAATCCGCTGGCACTGGCGGGTACGTCGATCATGGTAATCTATGAGGACAGGCGTGGCACACTGTGGATCGGAACGCTGGGTGGGGGAGTGCACCGTTACATTCCGGCATCGAATTCCTTCAAGCGCTATCAGCATTCGCCCCAACAACCTTCAGCGTTGAACAACAGCACTGTGCTTTCAATCTATGAAGACATTGCGGGCATTCTTTGGATGGGAACATATGGCGGCGGGCTCAACAGATTCGACCCGGCAACGGAGTCGTTCACCCACTTCACCGAACAGGACGGCCTGCCGAACAATGTTGTATACGGAATTCTCCCCGACAAATCCGGCAATCTTTGGCTCAGCACCAACAAGGGCATCTCACGATTCGACCCGGTGAACGTTCGATTTAGAAATTATGATTTGAAAGACGGACTTCAAGGCAACGAATTCAATCAGGGTTCATACTTTGCAAGCCGGAGCGGGGAGTTGCTCTTTGGCGGCATCAACGGCATCAATGCATTTTTCCCCGACAGCATCCGTGATAACGATTTTGTTCCGCCGGTTCATCTTACAAACTTCAAAGTGTTTGATAAGGTTGTTCCGATTTCAAACGTGATCACGACTGCGAAACATATTGAGTTATCGTATGCGGAGAATTTCTTTTCCTTTGAATTCGTAGCGTTGAACTACACGTCACCGGAGAAGAACCGTTACGCGTACTTGCTTGAAGGGTTGGATAGAGACTGGAACGTCGCGCCTGCGCTCCGACGGTATGCAAGTTACACAAATCTCGATCCGGGAGATTACGTGCTGCGCGTAAAGGGTTCGAACAACGACGGAATCTGGAACGAGCAGGGCATGTCGGTTGGTATAACAATCACGCCTCCGTATTGGAAGACATGGTGGTTTCGCGTTCTTGCGACTGTTTTAGTCGCGACGATTCTCTTTCTCATGTATCGCTATCGTGTGAACAAGCTGTTGGAGATCGAACGCATCAGGTCTTCGATTGCAGTGGACTTGCATGACGACATCGGCTCGACGCTAACGGAGATTGCGTTGTTCAGCGATGTGGGCCTGCGTGAACTCCGCAGGAAAACAAACGGTCGCCCGCAGAAAGCAAATGTCCCGAAGGTCGAATCGCTCCTCGAGGAAATCGGCACAACCTCCCGCGGGTTAGTCGATGCGATGAATGATATTGTGTGGGCAGTCGATCCGAAGAATGACTCGTTCGAATTTCTTCTCTTGCGCATGAAGACACACGCAGGCCGGATGCTCGAAGCGAAAGGCATCAATTACGAGATAGATATTCCCGAAGAACTCTCGGATTTGCATTTGCCACTGAGCTTTCGCCGGCGATTCTATTTGATTTTCAAAGAGGCGATCAATAATATTATTCGCCATGCACAGGCGTCGAAGGTGTTCCTTACTATCCGGCGTAATGGCCAGTCACTCATCATGACAATTGTTGATGACGGGAAAGGATTCAATGCCGATATTGCAAGAGATGGAAACGGCCTGGGCAACATGAAGAAACGTGCCGGAACGCTTGAGGGAGATCTGACAATTGAATCTGGGCACGGAAAAGGGACGACAGTACGATTAACGGCGGCGATTCCTTAAATCTAACATCGCGGCGAGGATCGACTTCACCATGAACAAACGAGACCAACACGAGGAACAATCTTCCGTCATTAAAGTTGCAGTTGTCGAAGATCGCGCCCGCATCCGAGAATCGATCGTAGACATCATCAACGGTACGACCGGACTGAAATGCATCGGCGCGTATAACTCTGTTGAATCGGCGTTGAAAGACCTTGAGCACAATGTGCCGGAGGTCCTGCTTATGGACATCGGCTTGCCAGGCATGAGCGGCATCGAGGGAGTGAAGATTGTGAAGACAAAATTTCCTGCCATAGATGTTTTGATGCATACCGTGTACGACGACGATGACAAGATTTTCCAATCGATCTGTGCCGGGGCGTCGGGCTACGTTCTTAAGAATGCCGAATCGACTGAGCTTCTCCGGGCAATCAAGGAAATCAGCGTCGGCGCTCCGATGAGCGCTTCGATTGCCCGCCGCTTACTGACGATGGTACGCGGGAAAGAACAAGCCCCCGCTGACACGATGAACCTTACCCCTCGTGAACTCGACATCCTGCAGTGGCTTGTCGAAGGTTACAGCTACAAGCGTATCGCTGAAAAATTATTTATCAGCCCGCTCACCGTTCAATCCCACATCAAACGCGTGTACGAAAAGCTGCAGGTTCACTCAAAATCAGCCGCAGTCTCCAAAGCCCTTAAATACAGGCTTTTTCGTTAACTGTTCTTCCCGAAAAAAAAATCAGAACAACTCGAAATTACCATATTTATGGTATTGATGACTCAGTCTCTTTTCCGTAATATTTGAACAGATCCATCTTCTATCCCCATAACCATATCGGAGGTCTCATGTCTCGAATACTGTCACTACTGCTTATCGTATTTATTTTCATCGGGGGATTACACGCTCAAACTCCTCCAACTCCCACGGATTTGCACGTAACCCTGCCACCAAACAGCACGGGCACAAGCGCGTATCTTTCATGGCGTGCATCCGAAGGTGCCTGGCAATTCCGAGTGTATCGTTCAGCCAATGATACATCTCATTTTGCCACGATCGGAACGTCGAGTATGAGATTTTATACCGACCCCACTGTTGTTCGTGGGACTCGGTATTATTACTACGTGAAGTCATTTGTCGGGACCACTGAAAGTGGCCGCAGCAATATCGCGAGCTTCCTGCTGCCTGTCCTTCCACCTTTACCAACGCCTTCAAACCTGATTGCGACGCTGGTAGTGAGTCCTCACGCGTATGAGTTTTCTGTCAAGTTGAAATGGAATGGTGGCCGCGGCCCGTGGCGTTACAAAGTGTATCGCTCCGTAAATGACACGGTCAGCTATCGTTCATATGGCAGCACGCAGGATACGATGTTCACAGATTATTCCGTGCGCGCAGATAGCACGTACTATTATTTTGTCCGTGCATCGCAGAATGATACAACACTCAGTCCCCCCAGCAATACAGCAAGCATTCGTGTCGTGGCGCCGTATCGTGCACGGGGAATTGTCCGTGGCACTGTTGTGGACGATTCAACCGCAGCACCTCTGCGAAATATTTCGATCTCGTTCTATCGTAACGGGTCGTGCTACAATATGCCCGGGGCCAAGACGGATTCGCTCGGACGATATTCTGCCCAGCTCGATACCGGACGTTATATCGTTCGCGCAACTCCAACGTCAAACCACCATGACAGTATCAGGTACAGAAGTGAATATTTTGATAACTGCCCCGAGCCGGCATGTGCAACAGTCATTCGTGTTGGAGATAGTTCAACATTTACTGCAAACTTTGGATTGTCGCGCTTGACTCCGCCGGTCTATGCATACATACGGGGAGTTGTTACGGACACTTCTAACGTTCCTTTGAGAAATGCTAGCGTCTCCATCATGCGCACAGTGCAGGAGATGAATTTCCTTGCCTCGCTCGGATTAACCCCTGGTATCGGTGAAGAGGCAATGGACCTTGATGGTGTTGGTCATTCGCGTGGAGTCCGATGGAGTGGCAGAACAGATTCACTCGGACGTTACACGGCGCGTGTTATTGCAAATACAAATTACATCGCGCTCGCGTCAAAAGCCGGCTTCCTTCCGGAGTATTACAACAACAAGTCCACAGTGGAGACAGCCGATATTATCGTGCTCGGAAGACGAGACACAAGCGGAATCAATTTCTCGCTTGCAGTTCGCCCTGTTCCGAATAACAGCGTGAGCGGAGTAGTGAGGGATTCGCTTGGAACGCGCGTTCCGTCGCGCATTACGCTTATCCCGGTTCGGTACAACACCGGACACCAGCGTTATGTACATACTGATTCGCTCGGTGCGTACAGTGTAACAGGGGTTGAAGCGGGCAAGTACTTTGTATTGGCGAGTCCGTTCAGCGGGTTCGGTCATGCGTTCTACAAAGCGGGCGCGTACGGAATCATCCGGATTCAGGATGCCGATACAGTGAGTGTTTCCGGCAATGTTACAGGAATCAACGTCGGTGTTCGTCTGATCGCCAACACCGGGTTAACATTGGTGCGAGGAACGGTCCGTAGCGGCTCGGCACCTATTGCAGGTGTGCGCGTTGCAGCTCTTGACGCTTCAGGAGAATTGTTGAGTGAGGGTGTCACCGATGGCTTTGGCGCATACGTTCTGGATGCAGTTGCTTCCGGTGCTGTTACGGTACTCGTTGACCGTCACGGCTACAATGCAAATCAGACATCGTTTGTTGTGAACGAGAACGTCTTCACGATGAATAATGTGAACCTCGTTATGTCTCCCAGCGGAGTAACATCAGTAAGCGACAACATGATCCCGGAAAGCTTCGCGCTGAATCAGAATTACCCCAATCCGTTTAATCCGACGACCACAATCAGCTTCCAGCTTCCGGTTATGAGCAGGGTGAACCTGAGTGTGTTCAACGTGTTGGGTCAGGAAGTCGCTACGCTGATGAACGACGAAGTTGCCGCAGGCAATCATAATATTGTCTGGATGGGAAAAGGCAACGCGGGTAATGCAATAGCAAGCGGAATTTACTTCTACAGATTGTCGGCGTCGGCAATGATCGGCGGCAAGGAATTCTCTTCAATGCGGAAGATGCTTTTGCTGAAATAGAAATTCCAGTTCTTGATGCGGGGGTAACCAACGCCCCGGCGAGTGAAGCTTTTGTAAGGCTTTAACTCGCCGGGCTGTGGTTATTCTTCGATGGATAGAGTAATTTGTAAGTGAACGCTTACTCCGGATTGAGTTTTCCGGGACCAACAAGGCAACGCATGATAAAATCAAGTTTGGTATTCGGATTATACTTCATGATATTCGGGTTGACGAACGCGCAACCTAATCCCCCCGTTCCTACGAATGTTACGGCACAGCCATTTTCCGGCGAGCATCGCAAGATTACCGTTTCATGGCAAGCAGCTTCGGGGCCATGGTATTTTAACGTGTACCGGTCGATGAGCGACAGCTTGCATTTTGCGCGAATAGGCCAACCCGACCGCCGGTCTTTTGAGGACCATGGAGTTATCAGCGGACGTACCTACTACTATTTTGTAAAATCAGTCAACGACTCTGGTGTCGAAAGCGGCAGAAGCAATATTGCCTCGGCGACCGTTGGTTCTGTTTCCGGTGTACGTGGGACAATTCGTGGAACAATAATCGATGATTCAACGGCGTTGCCTCTTCGTTCAGTTCGAGTACGTTTCTTCCGTCAATCCAACATGTGGTCCGAAGAGTACGACGTGACAGATTCGCTGGGGCGTTACGAAGCGGAACTTGATACCGGCCGCTATTTAATTCGGGCCGAACCAACGTTCCAACCGAACTCGTCTCAAAACTATCGCGCTGAATGGTTCGACAACGTTCTCGAACCATCAGCCGCGACAATGGTGTTTGTTGGAAATGGAACTGTGCTTACGGCGAACTTTGGGCTCCGACGAATTGTTGTAGTTCGCAATTCCGTCATCAATGGAACGGTCCGGAATGAACAAGGCCAACCAATCATGAATGCAACAGTTGCAGTCATGCGCTCCATTCAGCAGATGAATTATCTTGCAGCGACAACCGGTCAGACGCCGGGACTTGGATCCGAGGCTCGCACTCTTTCGGGGATTGGATATTCGCGTGGCGTCATGTGGAATGGTACTACGGATAGTCAGGGAAGATTCCATGCGGAGGTTCCTGAAAACGGATCGTACATCGTGGCGGCGGGCAAGTCCGGTTTTCTTCTTCAGTACTTCGACCAGACAACGGATCCGACACGGGCGAGAATCATTGTCGCCATGAACGACACTTCGGGTGTCAACTTCGCGCTTCGGGCCCGCGTGTCTTCTCCCAATAGTATCCAGGGAGTTGTCATGGATTCGACGATCACTCCTGTTCCCTCACGTGTCATCCTTTTCCCACGTCCGCCGAACGGACAGCCTCCGACACAGGTCGCTCATTCCAACGGAGATGGAACGTACGAATTCACAGATGTCCCGGCAGGAACATACACGATCCTTGCTGTTCCATTCAGCAATTATTCATTCGGGTTCTACAAGCAAGGACAGTTCGGAATTTCACAATGGCAGATCGCAGATAGCATAGTTGCAGCGGGTGGTGTCTCGGGCGTGACTGTTGGTGTTGTTCAGATTCATAGCAACGGACTCGTTCGGTTAAGCGGGACTTCGAGTACTTCTTCGGGCCAGCCGCTTCCGGGTGGTCGCATTGTCGTAAAGAACTTGCTCGGTGAGATTGTCGGTGCAGGCGTAAGCACCGGAAGTGGGGGATATAGTATTGATGCGTTGCCCGCCGGTCAGGTCACGATGGTGGTCGATCGGGAACCGTACAATTGGGAACAGGTTGCCGTTAACATTCCTCCCAACACGTACTACATCTCAAACATTAATGTTGTGCTTACTGCCGCTCCAACATCAGTCGGGAACGATGCGGCAATGCCTGCCGAGTTTGCTCTTGCACAGAATTACCCAAACCCGTTCAATCCCGTAACAACAATTCATTACTCGCTGCCTTCCGATGCACACGTTTCGCTCAGAGTGTTCGATGTGCTTGGACGACAGGTTGTAAGCCTTGTAGATGAAAAAATAAAAGCCGGCGAACAATCACTGGTGTTCAATGCTCAAAACCTGTCCTCCGGAATTTATTACTACAATCTGAGTGCAGGTGGGTTTGTTGCAGTACGAAAGATGCTCTTGCTCCGATAGTACGACAACATATGTAGTGTAAAGGAAAGCCATCGCTCTCGATGGCTTTTTCCTTTTTGGGGGGATGATAGGACGAAAGGATAGTGACTCACTTTGATATCTTCCGTGGTCAAAAACAGCTGTGCTGATTTTTTGCAGAGGCCCCGCCACCAAAATAACAAAACGCCGAACTGAGACAATGCCGACGAAACCATTTCGTTGCAACTCGTCCGCTAATCCTGTATATTCATTCAGATTTTTTTCGATGTCTGAGTCAAGTCCGTCCCGTCCCGACAGAGTCGGGGTGGCCCGGACTTTTTCTTTATTCAGGTGGCAGAAGAGTTAGTTGTTCCAATGAACGAAATCCGAAATTTCTGCATAATTGCCCACATTGATCACGGCAAATCCACTATTGCCGACCGTTTGCTTCAACGAACCGGTACAATCACCGCCCGGGAAATGAAATTCAACCAGGTGCTGGATGACATGGACCTGGAACAGGAACGCGGCATTACAATCAAGCTGCACGCCATCCAGATGCTCTACAAAGCGAACGATGGAAACGAATACACGCTTAACCTGATCGATACTCCCGGACACGTTGATTTTTCTTATGAAGTCTCACGCTCACTTGCTGCGTGCGAAGGCGCCCTGCTCGTGGTCGATGCCTCGCAAGGTGTTGAGGCCCAGACTATCAGCAATCTGTATTTGGCAATCGATGCCGGGCTTG
>JBBRUI010000006.1:0-37529 GCA_038247945.1 Bacteroidota bacterium
CAGTAATTCGGTAACAGCGGCAGGCAGGCCGCTAACAACGTGCGGGAATGACAGGGCCAAACTGAGACACTACTTTGATTGATATTCAAATGGATTTTATTAACTTGAATCAGCCATCGAAAAAACTCTCCAACCTGCGCAACACCGTTCGTCAGCGTCACCATTAAGAAAATCGATTCATTCCACAAACTAACGAAGGAGTCTCCTTGAGCTTTTCAGAACGCATAACGGAAATCCGCACCGGTTTTCACCGGACGTTTTGGGTTGCGAACACGCTTGAATTATTCGAGCGCCTCGCGTTCTACGGCTCAAAGGCGGTGTTAACGGTTTATCTCGCAACAAAGGTTGGGCTCGGAGACGATGCGGGGACGCTTGCGGGTTTTTTTAATCTCGTTCTCTACTTCATGCCGGTGTTGGGAGGCGTGTTTGTTGATCGCTACGGCTTTAAACGCACGCTCATTGTATGCTTTGCGTTTTTTACGGTCGGATATTTCCTGATCGGGTTAGCGGGGTTGGAATTCGGGCAAGAAATTGTCGGGACGATCGGAACAAAACCTTACATAATTGGCGTATTGCTTCTTACCGCCATCGGCGGCTCGCTCATCAAACCGTGCATTGTCGGCACTGTAGAAAAAACTTCGACACCGAAATTGAAGTCGCTGGGATTTTCCATTTACTACACATTGGTTAATCTTGGAGGAGCGATTGGACCAATTCTGGCGCTTCAGGTACGCAAGAATATTGGTATTGAATACGTGCTTGTCATGTCGTCAATAACTTCACTGCTGCTGCTGTTGGGAACGTTATTCTTTTTCAGGGAGCCGGAGAGTCACGACGGAACGACGACGCCGCAATTGTCGTTCGGTAAAGTGTTCAACAACATGCTGCTCGTGTTCACGAATGCACGCTTTATGATTTTTCTCCTCATCTTCTCAGGCTTCTGGGCAATGTTCTGGCAGATATTTTATCTGTTCCCTTTTTATGTTCAGAATGTACTTTTGTTTCCGGATTTTGAAATTCTTGAAACAGTTGATGCGTGGACGATCATTCTCGTCAGCGTACCGATTGCCGCAATGGCAAAAAAGCTCAGCCCTATTATCGCAATGACGTTGGGTTTTGTCATCGCAAGCTGTTCGTGGCTGATCATCGCTTACATGCCGAACGATTTCTTCCTTGTGCCCGTCGTTGGAGATGTATTGAATTTCATTCTCCGGATCTTCAGCAGCGACTCCATTTTCAGTCCTGCTGCCACGGTTTCTGCCATTGCCATGATTTGCTTTGCAATCGGCGAAGCGACACAGGCGCCGCGCTATTATGAATACGTCGGGGCACTAGCGCCGAAGGAGCAAGTGGGAACGTTTATGGGCTTCGCATTTCTTCCGGTTGCAATCGGTTCTTTTGCTGCGGGAGTATTGTCGGATTATTTGCGGCACAATTATCTGGAAGCAACTATGAATCCGCAGATGATGTGGATAATACTTGCCGGCATCGGGTTCGGCTCGACTGCCCTGATGTTAGTGTATAACTTTACGCTTGCAAAAAAAGTCATTCGTAGATGAAATCACTGTCGGGCCGATCCCGGTATGGCCTCCAAGAAAATCGTACACAACCTGCAGAGTCTCCAAGGCTGACTTCGTGATTGCTAAATTCAGTAACTTTAATTTTCAATTCCACTTATTAATTACAAAGGAGCAGCCAACATGAGAATAAGCTACCGTTTTTTTGCGATGGGACTCTTTGCAATCTCCCTTTCGGTTGATCCCAAAATCATCCGGGCGCAGGACAATCCAAATCTCGATACACCGCCGATGCGACCGGAGTTTGGACCGACCCCCACACCCCGGGGACTCCGAGTTATTACGACGGCGGACGGATATGATAATTTTGACTTGGGAACGACAAGCGCGGAACCGCACATGTCAATGAACCCTCTCAACCCGCTCTGGACATTCTCTGCTTTCAATACGAACAGCGCCTTTCGGTCGACGAACGGAACCAGTTGGATAGCTTCGTCCCCCAACTTTGTTGTTGCGCCAAACGGCGACCCGCTAACAGCCTATGATAGCTTGGGAAATCTTTATTATGAAACAATGTATGGTGGGATAACCGGCTGCAAGGTCATCCGATCCACCGATAACGGCGCTACATGGAGTGCGCCTGTCACATCGATTGCCGGTGTGGATAAGAACTGGCTCGCATGCGACCAGACAAGAGGGCCGTACGCCAACTATGTGTATACGTGTATGACAAAAAGCGGCGGTGGAAACTTTGCGCGCAGTACGGATTTCGGCGCGACATGGACGAATACATTTGCACCAAACACGCAAAGTTTACCCGGGATGATGGTCGCTGTCGGGGCCAACTTCATGGGCGGCAACAATATTTCCGGGGGCTGCGTTTATGTCGTTACGCATTCGGGCAGCAATGGGGCAGGGATCTACACATTGTATAATTCAACGGATGGTGGAGTGACGTTTACGCAAAAATCGTCAAACCAATTCTCGAATTACATTGGAACAGAAGTGAACGGGCGTTCCACTGTGGCGGCAATGCGGTGCCGTCCCTATCCGATGATTGCGGCTGACAATAGCTTCGGAGCAAACCGGGGCAGACTCTACCTTGTGTATGCTTCGAACAATCCCTCGGGCAGCGGAAACAAATCGGATATCTTCCTCCGCTACTCTACAGATCAGGGGACAACGTGGTCTGCCGCCGCGGTGGTGAATGATGACCCAAGCTCGCAAAACAATTTTCAATTTCATCCCGCCATTTGGTGCGACAAGGAAACGGGGAGACTCTATATTAAATTTTATGATACACGCCGCGTTCCTACAAGCGATAGTATGGATGTGTACGCCACGTATTCAGATAATGGCGGCCTGACCTTTGCACCAAACCAGCGGTTGACGAACAGGACATTCAAGATTAATTTCGATAACGCTGCCGCCCCGGCGTACAAAGGGGACTATGATGCTATAACCTCCAATCAGTATGCTTCACTGGCGGTTTGGACAGACTTCCGCAATAATAATTATCTTGGCATGACATCGTACTTTCCTGATTACGCAATGCTTGCCAGCGTTGCACGCGATACACTAAATTTCACCGATAGCACAACAGGAACGATAAAAGTCCCCGCCGTCAAACTTTATTCGAGCAAGGTAAAATTCTCAGCAACAGTTTCTCCGGCAGCGCCGTTCGTTTTTACATGGCAAGGCCGGGATTCGCTCACTTCGTACCCGGACTCAGTAACGCTGAAGATCAAAACCAATAATGTCCTTCAAGGTAATTACACTGTAACCGTGACGGGCCAGGGACCGAACGGGACGCCTGTGCATACGAGAACTCTGGCGATTCGCGTACAGTTTGTGGTGCCTGTACCCATCCAACTCGCTTCATTCACAGGCACTCACCTCGGCAGCACGCGGGTTCGCCTCAACTGGCGGACGATAAGTGAAGTGAATAACTATGGCTTTTACGTAATGCGCCGTCAGGAAAATGAAACCTCATTCACAGAAATCTCGCAGCTCATTCCCGGTCACGGCACAACCAACGAGCCGCAGCATTACTCCTGGACAGACAGCGCTGCAATGCTCTCTCGCTGGTATTATAAGTTGCGGCAGATCGATCTTGACGGCACAGAACATTATACCGAGCCGATACTTGTTGATGTAACGACGAGTGTGAGTGAAGAGAACGGGCTGCGTGAGTTCAGGCTCGAACAAAACTACCCCAATCCTTTTAACCCTTCTACGGAAATAAAATTCTCGGTTGCGGCACAAGGACGTACAACGCTTAGCGTGTACAATAGTATTGGACAAGAGGTTGCAACGCTATTCGATGATTTTACTGCCGCCGGGCAGTACCGAGTACAATTCAACGGAACGAATCTCGCCAGTGGCGTGTACATCTATCGCCTTGCCAGTTCAGGATATGTTGGAACAAAGCATATGATCCTGATCAAATAAATCAGAGCCTCTATTCAGAGAAACATTCAGCCGGACTTTAAACCTCCGGCTATTTTTTTATCCCCTCTTGACATTAGTCATCCAGAAACATAGATTTAGGTCAGCCTAAAACATTCCCCATGAAAAGTATATCCACTGAAGATTACATCAAGGCCATCTACAAGCTGGAGGGCAAAGGCGAAAAAGCTACAACCTCAGCGCTTGCCGGTCAGCTTGAAGTTGCCGATGCATCGATCACCGACATGATCAAGAAGCTGTCCGAAAGGGGACTGCTGCATTACGAGCCGTACCAAGGCGTTGAGCTGACTGCGAAAGGGCGGAAGGTAGCTCTTGCCACCTTGCGCCGTCACCGGTTGTGGGAGATGTTCCTTGTGCAGTTCCTAGGTTTTTCATGGGATATGGTGCACGACGAAGCTGAACGGCTCGAACATGTAACATCGGATGAGTTGGAACATCAGCTTGACAAGGCGCTGGGATTTCCAAGCGTGGATCCTCATGGCGACCCGATCCCGAGCAAAGAAGGAGTTGTCAATGACACGGCGAGCTCAAGTCTGGCGGAGTGTGAAGCGGGGAGTGTTGTGAAAATCTCACGCGTGAGTGACGATAACTCCGAGATTCTTATTCACGCTTCGCAGATTGGTCTTGCTTTAAACAGTAAGCTTACCATCAAAGAAAAGAAAACGTTCGATGGCTCGATGGTAGTGAAGGTCGGATCGAAACAACATTTTATCAGCAAGGAAGTTGCTCAAGCAATTTTTGTAGAATACGTTTAGCAATCACACTTAAACTTTCGTTTACATATGACCAAATCAACAGTCTCTCTTTCGGAAGTTCATCGCAGCGTAGCCATCCCGAAAAATCTCGGGATTCTGAAGCGCATGTTGGCATTCGGCGGTCCGGCATATCTTGTCAGCGTCGGGTATATGGATCCGGGCAACTGGGCGACAGATTTGGAAGGCGGCGCGCGGTTTGGTTACCAACTGGTCTGGGTTCTGGTCATGTCCAACCTGATGGCCATTCTGTTGCAAACGCTTTCCGCCCGCATGGGCATTGCCGCCGGACGCGACCTCGCGCAGGCCTGCCGTGAAAGCTATCCGAAGCCTATCGGTTATGTCCTCTGGGTTCTGTGCGAAATTGCAATTGCTGCGTGTGACCTTGCGGAAGTTCTGGGGACGGCTATCGGTTTGAATCTGCTTTTTGATATCCCTCTACTGTACGGCGTTATCATAACGGGCTTCGATACAATGTTGTTTCTGCTTATCCAGCAACTCGGCATCCGGAAGATGGAGGCGTTCATCATCGTACTCGTGTCAACGATCGGGGCGTGTTTCGGCCTTGAGTTGTTTCTGTCGAAGCCTGATATCGGAGAGATCGCAACCGGACTCGTTCCGCAGTTAAGTTCAGAAAGTCTCTACGTCGCCATCGGTATATTAGGTGCGACGGTTATGCCGCATAACCTCTATCTCCATTCTGCGTTGGTCCAGACACGCGCCGTTGAACAAAGCACCGAGGGGAAGAAACTTGCTTGCAAGTACAACTTCATCGACACAGCAGTAGCGCTGAATGCAGCTTTGTTTGTCAACGCCGCGATACTCATTGTTGCTGCATCCACATTCTTTAAGAACGGTATCGTCGTCACGGAGATTCAGCAAGCGCACGAACTGTTGACGCCACTTCTAGGCACCACGATCGCAAGCACGGCATTCGCAATCGCGCTGCTTTCCGCCGGGCAGAGTTCGACGCTCACTGGTACGCTTGCGGGTCAAATCGTGATGGAAGGATTTCTACAATTCAAAATGCGTCCCTGGCTCCGCCGGCTCATCACCAGACTCATCGCCATCATTCCCGCCGTGATTGTTATCTCGATCAAAGGTGATCAGGGATCTTATGGATTACTCATTCTCAGCCAGGTTATTCTCAGCATGCAATTGCCGTTTGCAGTCATTCCGCTTATTCAATACACCAGCGATAAGAGCAAGATGGGAGAGTTCGCGAACAAGAAGTGGGTAAGAATTCTTGCCTGGGTTGTGGCAATCATTATTGTTGGATTGAATGCAAAGCTCGTCTTCGATTTCGTTACAGACCTGATTGCCGAATCCAACGGCGCCCTCTGGCCGTGGCTGACTGTGATACCGGTTGTCATCGGAGTTGTCCTCTTGTTAGTGTACGTATCATTGCCAAAATCATGGCGGGGAAGGAAGCATGCACTCCGCGAACGCCTGTCAACACTTTCTTTTGTCGAAAAGAAGTACGCCCGCATCGGAGTTGCGCTCGATTACGGGCAGAAGGATTCAACAGTTCTCTCGCACGCAATTTCTTCGGCGAAGCAGAACAAGGCAACACTTGTTCTGTTCCATGTTGTTGAAGGCGTAAGCGGACAGTTGTACGGCGTTGAAGCAAACGACGACGAGGCACGCAAAGATACGGAACATCTTGAAGCGGTTGCACAAAAGGTGCGTCAACATGGTATTGAAGTTATACCCGTCCTCGGCTTCGGGGAAGTTCCCAAACAGATTATTGCTTTTTGTAACGAACACAAAGTTGATTTACTCATTATGGGTGCCCACGGGCATCGGGGTCTGAAGGATATTCTCTTCGGCGCTTCGATTTCCGAAGTGCGCCACGCCTTGACTATTCCTGTACTTATCGTACAGTGACGCAGATGAAGGCAAGTATGTTGCTCGGGTTATTGTTGACAATCGGTCTTCCGGCTCTCGCTCAGGATTCAACCGGTGAAGGGGCGCGCGTGTTTGTCAAAGCGATCGAAGATAATTCATTCCTGATCGAAGAGGCGTACAACCAGGAAGCCGGCGTTGTGCAACACATCTCAACCCTGATGCATTTCAAGAATCCTTCGAGCGATTTACTGTACACCTTCACGCAAGAGTGGCCTCTCTTCGGACAAGCGCATCAGCTTAGCGTTACGATTCCCTACTCGTGGTTGAATAGCAACGCCATCAGCGGAATCGGCGATGTTCTTCTCAACTATCGCTATCAACTTTTCTATGGGGATGATTGGGCTGCAGTGGCTCCGCGCTTGTCCGTTATTTTGCCCATTGGGAATCCTACAAAAGGATTAGGCAACGATGTCTTCGGCTTGCAGTTCAACCTGCCTGTGAGCAAGCGTCTGGACGATCACCTCGTCATCCATGCAAACATGGGGGCGACGCTGCTTCCCGGTCAGTTGCATTTGGGCGTCGTGCAAAAGAAAGGGACTCTGACTTCGTACAATTTCGGAATGAGTATTATTTATCTTGCAACACCGGCTTTTAACTTGATGCTTGAAGGGACCCACAATCTGCTTGGTGAGTTTGATGCGGCGGCGGAGGTTGTGCATCCGAGTGAAACAACGTTAAGTCCGGGACTGAGGGGAGCCATTGATATTGGCGAACTGCAAATTGTTCCGGGACTCGCAATTCCGGTGAGTTTTACCGGGGGGACGCAACGGGTGGGCGTGTTTATTTATTTGTCGTTCGAACATCCATTCTGACTATTGGCCTCCGACGTCTTGGCCTTCCTGCAACAACTTCTCATACTCTTCCTTGTACTTCTTGAATGCGCTGAAAATTGCTTCGGCGAATTTGCGTTGTCCGGCTTCGCTCTTCAAGAGTTTCTCATCCTGCCGGTTGGAGAGATACGCCGTCTCGATGAGAACGTTCGGCATCGCTGACCCGACCAGCACAAGAAAGCCCGCCTGCCGTACGCCCTTGTTTGGTGTGTCGAGATGGTTTTCCATTTCCTGCGATGTTATCTCCGCAAACATCTCGCTTGCCCGCATGTGGGCGCTTTGCGCCATAGTGACGAGAATGAAGTTCTCATCCGTCAGCTTCTGATAGCGCTGCTCGTATCCTTCTTCAAGTTCAATAACGGAGTTTTCCCGCTCGGCGATGTTGATCGCCTCGTTGGTTCTGCCCGGACGCAGCAGATACACTTCAAAGCCGCGTGAAGGATAGGGCTTGCGCGGCATTGAATTGCAGTGAATACTGATAAACAGTTTTCCGTTCGCATTGTTGGCAATCTGTCCGCGGCGGTCCAGTTCAACAAACGTATCGTCGTCGCGTGTATACACCACCTTCACATCCTTCAACTCCCGCTTAATCAGGTTACCGAGCTTGAGCACGATGCTCAGCGCGATATCTTTTTCCTTCGTTCCCGTCACCCCGATCGTCCCCGGATCTTTGCCGCCGTGGCCCGCATCCAGCACAATTACATCAAGCTCATACCGTTTTCGTTGTTCAGCAAGAGATGCAAGTCTTTTCCTTTCCTCCATTGATACGATCGCGTCCCCCGCACCCCTGACTGAAAACAGAATCTCATTTCCATAACTATCCTGAATCGCATCAACGGAGAGAATTCTGTCATCCAGCTTGAACGTGAGTTGCAAAGAGGTGGAGGATTGAATAGCGATGATTTTTTTCACCGCACCCGTGGGCGGGACTTTATTGATGGAGGCGACGTCGCCTTTTACATTGGGGAGGGTAACATACAGCCATCCGTCCTGTTTAAAGTAATGCTCAAATTTAATCAATGGCCGCGTAGTGGAGACGCGTATCAGCATGCCGTTAGATTTTGTTTCCAGCCGCACGGAGGAAATATCGAAACGGGGCTTGGTCAGGCTGCTCTTGCCGATGTGTAACGTATTCGAGACCGCATCGTATGCGGCAGGAATACCGAATATGTTCTCGAACAGCGGTGCAGTTGCCGCAACAGGTATGTACCACGACGTTCCGGCGTAAACGACGGGCGAAGGCAATTGCTGAGTTAACGGTTTTGGTTTTGCATTTTCGGTTAGAGTGAGAAACGGATTGTTTGCGAAGAAGATAATACGTCGAGCACTATTTTTGATTTCAAGTGAACGTGCCTGAAAGTTTTTCTGCGCATTCATTGAAAAGATTAGAGCGAGGTCTTTCACCGAGGCGTAGACAAGGTTTCGGATCCGGAGGCTTGCAACCGGTGCTGCAGGCGATTGCCGGTTTTCAATGATAACCTTGAAGGGCTTGTCCTGTGCAACGGAAAAGGCAGGCAGAAGAAAAAAGAGAAGACAGGCAATAGCCTGGGTTACTGAAGACTTGGGCCCACCCACCACCGATCCTCCCACCCGTGTCGTGACGATCATCTATAATTTGTAAATTGAGTTGCGAATTTTAAATCGGCGCCCTGTACAAGTTTCATAACCGTCTGCAAGTCGTCTTTGCTTTTTGATGTAACGCGGACCTGGTCGTCCATGATCTGGGCCTGGACTTTGACTTTTGAATCCTTGATCATCTTTACGATGCGCTTCGCATCTTCCTTTTCGATGCCGACGCGCAGCTTGATGATTTGCCGGACTGTCGTGTTTGCCGCCGGCTCGACTACGCCGTAATCAAGCGCTTTAATTGGGACACCGCGCTTGATCAGTTTGTTCTGGAGAACATCGATGACACTCTTCAACTTAAAGTCATCGTCCGAAATGACTGTAAGGAATTTGTCTTTTTGGTTGAGCTCGATTGAGCTTTTCGAATCCTTGAAATCGTATCGCTGCAGAATTTCTTTACGTGCTTGATTGAGGGCGTTATCGAGTTCCTGCATGTTGATCTCGGAAACGATATCGAAACTAAATGAATCTGCCATGGTGTGTTTTCGGTCGTTGTACTATTTGAATTTCAAACTAAAAAAAGCCCTGAAAAAAATCTTGAGCAGTTCCCATCGGGGATGTTTTGTCTGCAAAATATAACTCTGCTGCACTTCCCGCTGTTCGGTGGAGTCCTTTGTCGTGATCTGAACAGAAAGGGGATGCATGCTCAACTCCACACCTCGGTAATTTTCTTCGTGATTTTCAGATTCCGCTTGCCGAGTTCTTCGATCATGGTTTCTCCGGGCACGCAAAGTTCCGGCACCAACACGCCCCGCTCGCGGATGACGCCGTGCGCCAGCATCTGCGCGACGATGGAAGTCGGGAACGCCGTCGCCCGCATCATCGCTGTCATCTTCGTGGCATCATCATAATAATCAACAAACTCATACACAAGAGTTTTCTCGCTCGTGGCTGTCCGGCCGGAGATGGTTGCACGCGCCAGCACAACGTCCTTATCGCCGTAATCAAGTTTCTTGCGCAGAAGATCGGCAAAAAATTCGCGGTTGGTTTTCACGCTGCCGCCCACCATCATCGGTTCGGATGTTGCGAAGCCGAGGTCGAGCAGCGTCTTGAATTTTTCGCAATGTCCCTTGTAGCGGATTGTCTTGTAATTGAGTTCCTTCACTTTTCCGTTGAGCAGCTCGGTCAACGTTGAGAGTCCGCCGGATGTATTGAATGCTTCCAGCGAACCGAACGGTGCAGGAAACTCGATATCTTCAAGACCCGACATGGGCTCGATCTGTTGCAGCGTGCCATCATGAATTACGGTCGCTTTCTCAACATATTCGTTGATGAGCCCTTCGACGGAGAAAACAATCTGGTAATACAGCGGCGGCCGCGGGTGCTGGGGCAAACCGCCAACGCGGAGATGAATCGAGTTGAGTTCCTCGAATTCGCGCGTGCCTTGCATTGCGAGAATGTTTATAAGTCCCGGCGCAAGGCCACAGTTCGGGACGATCGTGATTCCCTTTTCCTTCGCGGCTGTGTCGAGCGTAAGTTGCCGCGCCAGAATCTCGTTGTTCCCTCCCAGGTCGCACATGGGCACGCCGGCTTCAATCGCCGCCCGTGTCATCTGGTAGTTGACGGAATATGTAACCGCACTGATCACGGCGTTACTGCCTTCGATTGCTTTGACAAGCTCTTTCTGGTTGTTCACATCAACACGGAGGCCGGTAACATTGGGTCCGATTGAGGCAGCGGTGTTTTTTGCCTGTTGGACATTAATGTCTGCAACCACAACAGTATCGTTGGGATTGCGTGTTGCAAGGTCGTATGCGGCGGCGCTGCCCATCATGCCTGCGCCGATAACTGTGTACTTCATGGTGTGGTTAACGAATTTCTGATTGCAAGGTTTTGATAATGGATGCGACTATCGATGAATGAATTTCTTTCGTAAGAGTACAGGCTACTTTTTCAATACTACTTTTCCCGCTGAAAGTGTTTCCATGCCTCATCTTCTTCCGGACGATTCCAATCAACTGCCAGCGATTGTTCGCTCACTAGTGATGATTCGAGTGAGTTCAATATATCCTCCCGATCAAGGATTGTCACTAAAGCTCGCGAAGCGTGTTCGAGTTGAACTTTCTCCAACAAGCGAACAGAGCCATCCTTTTCTACCACCGCTTGTATTGTCTTGAGCATGTTGTATCTCCTCTTGTTCAAACTTACTTGAGTATCTCTCCCGTCTCATTGCTCCAAAAAAGTAAATCGAGCGCGTCCATAGGAATGCCGACATCCCGCGCAAGTCTCTTGAATTGTTTTTCTATTCCAAGATAGCGCTTTTGCGTGAGAGTTTCTGGTAACGTGCGGATGACGCGATGCTTTTTCAAATTTTTCAGAATGTGCCTGTCAAGGATCGCCAGATCACGGTGTCCGATGTTGCGAAGGAAGTGCGATGCTTCTTTCCATCCAAGACCCTTCACGTTCTTCACCAACCATGCGCGCAAGTCCGGAGAGGTTGATCCGTTGCAAAGCTGCGCGTGAATCTCCGGATAACCTTCTTTCACCTCCGCCAGCCGCCTCGCCTTCGTGTTATGAAAACGGATGTAATGTTGCTTGCGAAATAAAATCTGTGCGCACTCGACATCTCGTTCCAGTAAATTTTCTGCCTTCAGCGCTTCAACAGCGCGTCCCGCATTGACTGCGCTTGATTGCGGCGTGAGGAGGCAGTACACGAGTTCATAGAAATACTCTTCAGGTTTGATTGCAGAAAAGTCTTGCAGCCGTTTCCTGATTGCTTCTTTTCGATCCTCATACTGTGCACGGAGCTCGTCAATATGCGAATATGATTTCACGTGAGAATTATCCGGCTCGTCTGAAGTGAGCCATTATACTTAACCGTTACAAGTCCATCTGTTGCAAGGCCGGCGATCAGTTTCTTCAGCCAGGATTCATGACGACGCGAGAATTTCGGATGTATCGCATTTCCGAGAACGTCGAGCCGGAGGCTTATCTTTTTCCTCAGGTGTTCAATTATTCTCCCACGATATATCCGGTTGGGAATTCCTGCAAGCGATGGTTCGTTCTTACTCCGGCGTCGCCGTTCATGCCTCATTCTTTTTCGTGATGCACAGAATTCCAACACCGGACACTCAAGACATTTCGGATTGTTGGCAGTGCACACCAACGCGCCCAGATCCATGAGAGCCTGATTCCAGTCGTAAGCGTTTCCCGTTGATTTGTCATTGCGAGATTCATGACCACGCCGAAAAGCAGGCGTGGATATTTGGAACAATGAACCCGCGTCATGCTGAGCGAAATCTCGACCGCTTTTTGGTCGAGATGTAGTCGAAGCATGACATGCGCAGAACATGCTTCGACTACGCTCAGCATGACGTTGGGGCAGAGGTTCATTAGCAGCGGAGCGCCGTGCCTGCTCAACGAGTCGAGTCGTCGACTGGCAGGCAGGAAGCAATCTCTGATCCACCAGAAGGTGAGATTGCTTCTCTACGAGACCGTAGGTCGGCAGAATGCGCCTTGCAATGACAGGTAAACCTACGATTCGTTCTGCAAGCTTCCAGATTTCTTTCTCACTTCGCATTGCGGTGGTGGATTTCATTCTCCAGAAAATTCTAGAGAGAACTCTTCTCACGTTGACATCGACGATGGGAAGATGTTTGCCGAACGCAGAAGAGAGCAACGCGTTGGCGGTATATTTTCCGATGCCCGGCAGAGCAAGGAGTGAATCAACGTCCGCAGGAATTTTTCCCCGGTGTTCCTTTACAACTTCTTGCGCTAACTTGTGAAGCCGCACGGCCCTGTTGTTGTATCCCATTCCTTGCCAGGCGAGAACAACGTCGCGCTGCTTTGCATCTGAAAGTGATTGCAACGTTGGGAAGCGCTTAAGGAATTCAGGGAATTTTATCAGCACGCGGCTGACCTGTGTTTGCTGCAGCATGATTTCAGAGATCAAAATGCGGTAGGGGTCATCGATATTACGCCAGGGGAGAGTTCTGCCTTGCAGTGTGTACCACCTGCGGATTGCCTTGACGACCTTAGACTGCTTGTTGTTCTTTCGCATATTGTACGAGTCGATCGACGGCTTCGCGATTTCCCTCTAAAATATCCATCGTTTGCAGTTGAGAGGGATGAATCCATTTGATTTGTTCAAAGGCCAGATTTACAGGCTCGCCGGAAAAGTCCTCTACCAAAAAATAAAAAACACGGTACGACCCGTCATGGTGGGGGTTGTCGGTTCCTTCGTTGTACATCCACTCTTGGCGAAAACATTCTTTATGAACCTTCGCTTCAATGGCAAGTTCTTCGCGCAGTTCACGCAGCAAGGCGTGTTCGGGTGTTTCTCCCGGCTCAAGCTTCCCACCCGGAAATTCCCATTTGAGCGGATACTTTGCATCGCGCTTGCGCTGGCATGCGAGCACTTGTCCATTTTTGAGTATGATGCCGACTGCAACTTCTTTCATGGAATATTATTGGATGGTCAATGAAATCTTGCGCCCCAATCCAAGCTCAACGAGACGGTAGAGAGTTGAAAGTTGAATGTCACTGTGACCGTTCTCGATTCTGGAGATGAAACTCTTCCTCGTTCCCGTCTTCCGGGCAAGGTCTTCCTGTGTCATTTGCGCGAGTCGCCGCTCTTCTTTGATAATTTCTCCGATGGCAAATGCTTTGGCTCGAATCTCGAACTCCATTCTGCGTTGCGTACCGATTTTTCCGTGCTGTCTTTCGAGGTGCTCCTCGAATGTCGTCGTGTTTTTGTTCTTGTGTTTTGTGGTTTTCATTGTTTATGACCTGGATTTTTCTTCAAAGTAGTCGCTCATGAACCTGAGCGCCTTGCCAATTTCTCGTTGTGGTGTTTTCTGCGTTTTCTTTTGAAAGCCGTTGAATAATACCACCAGCTTTCCTTCATCAAAACAACTGAATATCCTGTAGATGTTCCCTCCATACTCAACCCGTATCTCGTAGAGTCCATTCGTTCCTTCAATATGCTTGAAAAACTTTACCGGGATTCTTTCTGCAACGCTGATGAGGTATAGTACGTAATCAATCTTTTCCTTTACTTTTTCGCTCTTCCCCTCAAAGAAATCCCTGAAGTAGTTCTTGTAATAAACAATCTGGCGGATTTGCTTCACGACAGCAAGTTAACTTAAAATGGAACTACACACAAACGCAATGTGGAGGTTCTCGATGTGCTTCACTGTGTGTGTCGCAGTATGATGCAGACGGCGACTTCTTTCATGCGCCCAAGATACGCAAAACATGCACGAGTCTCAAAATTCGACGAGACGATGAATAGCCCTCCATGAATGAAATATTCTTACCGGTTGCCATTGAGTGTGAGGTCTCTTATTTTGTCGGGGAGTTTTCTCCCATCTTGATATCGGGTAATGGATTTCATTCCAACGCATCGCGCAGCGATTGTTCTTTCTATCTTCCTCGGGTTGATGTTCGGCCTCGGGTATTACACCTGGACGTACGCTGAAGGAGGTTCGTACTTCAGCAACGACCCGAAGGCGTGCGCCAATTGCCATATCATGCGCGACTACCTTGATTCGTGGCAGAAGTCGCCGCACAACAGCCGTGCAACCTGCAACGATTGCCACACGCCGCATGAGTTCATTCCGAAATATATCGCGAAAGGTGAGAACGGCATCCGGCACTCATGGAAATTTACTTTTCAGAATTTCAAAGAACCGCTTCACATCACGCAAACAAACCTTGATAACCTTCAGGCGAATTGCGTGGGATGTCACGAAGGATTGGTGAGCGGGATCGCAGGACGAAGCCAGCACGGAAATTCTCCGGAACAAACATGCATTCATTGCCACGCGGGCGTTGGTCACGGGGCGAGGTATTAACGAAACCTCCAAGCCTGAGCGTTCCCTCAGCGAAGATATGCAACTGGAGTAGTGGAGTGATGGAGTATTGCCTTGATGTTGATGATGTTGAAATGGTCAAATAATTAAATCCTCAAAGGAGAGATCGCATGCCGGATTCATCTGAAAAAAAGAATTTTCTAAAGTACGGATTGATTATTGCCGTCGTTGCTGCGGTGACATTCCTGACGACGTGGCTCTTGTTCAACGTGCGGGACAGAAAAGAAGAGGCGAAAGAAGTTTCATTCCGCCTCGCAGACCTGACGGAGGAGACGGTTGATCCCGTTGTGTGGGGAAAAAACTTTCCGCGGCAGTACGACGGATACAAGCGGACGGTTGATACTGTGCGAACCAAACACGGCGGAAGCGAGGCATTTCAGAAACTGGACACAGAACCTGCATTAAAAAGGATTTTCGCAGGCTATGCCTTCAGTATCGATTACCGGGAGGAACGGGGACACGCGTTCATGCTGCTCGATCAGGAAATGACAGAGCGGGTGACGAAGAAGGAACAGCCGGGCGCGTGCCTTCACTGCCACGCATCCATCATCCCCGCGTATCGCAAAGCAGGCAACGGCGACGTAATGAAAGGCTTTGAAGAAGTAAGCGCGATGACGTATGCCGAAGGCCGCAAGCTGGTTGACCACCCGATTGCATGCATTGATTGCCACGACCCGAAGACGATGGACCTGCGCGTGACGCGTCCGGGTTTTCTCACCGGCATCAAGGCATACATGAAGACACAAGGCGTGGACAATTACGATCCGAACAAGATGGCTACCCGACAACAAATGCGCAGTTTTGTCTGCGGCCAATGTCACGTGGAGTATTATTTCAAAGGCGACCGGAAGACGCTGACGTACCCGTGGTCGAAAGGCATCAAGGTGGAGGAGATCGAATCGTACTACGATTCGGTCGGGTTCAGCGACTGGACGCATGAAGAAACCGGAGCGCGTGTGCTCAAAGCCCAGCATCCCGAATTTGAAATGTGGAACCAGGGCATTCACTCACGCAGCGGTGTTGCCTGCGCGGATTGCCACATGCCGTACATGCGCGACGGCGCAGTGAAGATCAGCGACCATCACGTCCGGAGTCCGGTGTTGAATATTTCACGCGCCTGCCAGACGTGCCATCCGCAGCCGGAAGACGAGATGAAAGCGCGGGTGGAAATCATCCAGGACAGAACCAGAAAATTATTGGACAGGGGCGAGGCAGCGCTTGTGCAGATGTATGATGAAGTGAAGAAGGCAAAGGCACGCGGTGTTTCCGCGAACGCGCTTGCGGCTGCACTACAGTTGCAGCGCAAAGCGCAGTTTCGTCTGGACTTTGTCGCCGCGGAAAACTCAATGGGCTTTCACGCTCCGCAAGAAGCGGCACGGATTCTCGCTGAAGCGATTGACTACGCGAGACAGGGACAAATGGCGGCGGCGACTGCGAAGTGACGGCCTGCCTTCATAGCTTCATTGAGGCAGGCGGGAGTATGGAAGGTTATCCGTTGGTTAATCTCTTGCCCCGACAACTCAGACGGCCAACTTAGATATTCAGAAGCTCAGCAGTACTTGCGAGCTGCCTCTGCAAAAACTCCCTGAGCCAACTCAAAGCCCGGGTCATAGGTCTCTTTCGTCTGAGCATCAATGTCCAATTCCCAGAATGCCTCAAAGATCACTTCTTGCAACGGAGCTTTGGTTAGCTTCGCAATATGGCTGTTACTGGATGGCGTTTGTCATAGTAGTTTCTGACAAGAGTTGCATGACACAGCGAAAGGTGACGTACTCAGGTCTGACAGTCGACGGCGGGTTGTGGTGACAAAAAAGAATTCTTCATCTGCAAGGTTTGCTCTGCCGCGGAGGATTCCTGATACCATGACGATAGAGTCAAGGCGGTGGTGGCTGATACGTTATTCATTCGCTGTCACGGCGCAGAGATGTAGCTTGGTTGCCGTGACAGCCGAGATACTATATATACCGCAAAATATTTATCTAAAGGAACCTTTGCTTGCGCATAACGTTCAAGCAACAGCGTTGTGCCCGCCACAATGTTGTTGCTCCTTTGGCATAAATGAGGCGGGCATAAAACGAACACCACTAAGGAGCAACCATGAATGTCAAGAGCCTATACAAAAAAGTGAGTGTCGCTGTTGCATTTGTTAAGTGCAGTTGCAGCCGACACCTATGACAAGAACTCTGCTTTCGAAAGTGAACTCGTCAAAAGCCGGAGATGAAGTGAATTCAGTCTGGTGACGTCGTCTGGTTCAAGCAACGATTGAGCAATATCAAAGCACACAATGAAAGTCTGCACCGTCGATACAAGCACGGATTCTAAGTAGGCGACCAGCCCTAGCATCTTTCGGGGATAGCTACTCGGACCATAGTCGAAACCGACCCCCACCAACTCCTTGTTTTCGAACCTGGCCGAGTAAACCTCCATGATGTCGTGATGTGCGCTGTGGATGGGCTTGCTCGTTGCTTGGTAGAGTCGGGCCATCAAGCCTTGAAATGCATCTTGTGCACCGTGAGGTGGAAGAGATCGGAAATAGTCCTCGATTACGGTTCGACAGACTGAATGTGCTGGACTCTTGTTCTCTCTGAACCATTCGCGAATACGAGCTCTTCCTTCCTCTGAATGCTCACTTATCACAAAGCATATAGCCAAGTCCAAAGCTTCATTTACTGGTCTCACCAATAGCAGTGTCTCCCAGTACAGATGCTCCGCACAAAGTTCGGACATATTAAGCAATGCAAGAACCCTAGAATAAAGGATGAACGCAGCTGTGGTTCCGGACTGCCTCCGAAGGATATGCAACCGGTCGTGGTACTTGGCATGAATTGTTCTTAGTTCCTGAATAACGTTGCGCTGCTGTTCTATTCCGTTCGCTATTTCGCTCCTGAACTTCTCGGCTAAGCCGCTGGCAACGTCTGATTCCCGCCTCACTGTCTCGTGCCGGAATGCATCAAGAGCAGCGTTCATGGATATTTGGCTGTTCGCCAATTGCTTGAAATCACTCTCCAACAGAGCACGCCCTTCTGCTGTGGTAAACACACGCACCATTCCCAACGCGACCCACTCCTCCATCTGAACCTGGGAAATTCGCAAGGTGTGAATGGCCTCCTCAATAGGAATGTACCTTGCTTTTGATGTCCTACGTTTCGACTTCTTCTTGCTCATAGAGTGTTCTTGGTCGGCTGCAATTTCACATAACTACTGTAAGTACGACACTCCAGTGTTGTCTATTTTGCCCTTAGCTGTCTGGATGATACACAAGCCCTCATCCAAACACAACACGCATTGAATGCCATTTGACTTTGCAACAAATCCGTCTTAATTGATGCCAGTGTTAACAAGAATGTTCATGCCCAAAGTATACATCATTGGAGGATGCAATGGCGCGGGGAAGACAACTGCATCAAAGACAATTTTGCCGGAAATTCTCGAATGTCAGGAGTTCATCAACGCGGATGAGATTGCCTACAGGCTCTCGCCGACGAATCCTGAGTTGGTTGCGTTTCTCAGTTAAATGATATAATTTTGCTATACACTTAATGGAGAATGCGATGCCACTCATAAAACCCATTTCCGATCTGAGAAATAAAGCCAATGAAATCTCGGACCTTGCCCACAATTCCGATGAGCCAATTTTCATCACCCGCAACGGTGAAGGCGATATGGTTGTCATGTCAATGGCACAATACGGCAAAATCCAACTCAAGCTCGATCTCTTCAGCAAGCTCGCGGTCGCTCAAGCGCAACGCGCGGCGGGGGATAAAGGTCGTACACTGAGCCAAGTGATGCATGATCTCCGAAAGCGTCTGCATGAGTCAACCTGAATACTCAATCCGGTTACTTCGGGTTGCAGAAGAGGATATTACAGAAATCATCACGTATATCGCTGCTGATCGTCCCTCGGCTGCAGAGAAGCTCGCCACGAAAATCGAAAAAGCCCTTCAACTTCTGTCTCGCAACTCTCGTGCAGGTCGCATTGCAAGCGAAGAAGAACTTGTCGGTCTTGGATATCGCTATCTCGTCGTTGAGAAATATCTCATCTTCTATACAATCGAAGAGCCAACGATTTACGTGCATCGTATTCTCCATGGTGCCCGCGATTATCTCAAACTCTTTTGATCGCCTGGCGGCTAACTACTGTAAGTACGACACTCCAGTGTTGTCTATTTTGCCCTTAGCTGTCTGGCTGATACGCAAGCCCTCATCCAAACACAACACGCATTGAATGCCCATTTGACTTTGCAACAAATCCGTCTTAATTGATGCCGGAGTTACCAAGGATTATTCATGCCCAAAGTATTCATCATCGGTGGATGCAACGGCGCAGGGAAGACAACGTCGGCAATGACGCCGCTTCCCGAGATTCTCCATTGCGATGAGTTCGTCAATGCAGATGAAATCGCCCGGGGAATATCTCCCCTTAATCCGGAAGACGTAGCATTCAAGGCGGGGAGAATTATGCTCCAGCGTATCCGGGAACTTGCATCGAACGATAGAGTTTTTGCATTTGAAACCACTCTTGCCACAAGAAGTTATGCACCCCTCCTTCGAGACCTCCGACAAAAAGGGTATTCTTCTGCTCTTGTTTTCTTCTACTTGAACGATGTCGAACTCGCGATTGCCCGCGTTGCCAAGCGCGTTGCGTTGGGTGGGCACTCGATCCCAGAAAACGTTATCCGCCGCAGGTATGAACGAGGGCTGCGAAATTTTCTAAACATTTATATTCCTTTGGCAGATTTGTGGATTGTGTACGATAACTCGGGCGATCATCCCGAACTTGTTGCAACGGGAAGCAAAGGGATTGAACAAAAGGTATTGAAAGAGTATATTTGGAATAACATCCAAAGGAAAGCAAAATGAGCAGAGATGAGGCCGAGACTCTTATCAATAAGATAACGGAAGGTGTATCTAAGGCAGTGAAGAACGCGATTGAAGAACACTTCAAGCGCGGAGACTACGTCCTCGTCATGCAAAACGGCAAACTCACCAAACTCTACCCGCCAAAGAAACCACAGTAATTTTCTTTCCCTACGTCTTCTTCAACAAATACACAAACAGCGGCGCGCCGATTGCGGCGGTAACAGCTCCAACAGGAATCTCCGTCGGGGCGAGAAGCGTTCGCGCAATCAAATCTGCTATGACCATGAACGCAGCGCCCAGCAGCATCGATGCGGGGACCAACAACCTGTGGTCGGGACCGAACAACATTCTGCAGATGTGTGGGATGATAAGCCCGACAAATCCGATCACACCACTGACAGAAACGACAAGTCCCGTAATAAGCGACGCAAGAAAATATGAAACCCGCTTCACAGTTTTTACTTCCACTCCAAGTTGCAAAGCAGTTTCATCCCCGGTAGCAATCAGGTTGTAATTCTTCGATTGGTAGAGTAAGAATGCCGAAGCAAGCAGTACAACCGGAGTGACAACTGCAAGTGACTCCATGTTCGCTCCGCTGAAGTTTCCCATCAACCATAAAAAAGCATTGCGCAGTTCCTGGTTGAACACAGCAATGATCAAGAGAACGGCCGCATTAAAAAAAGCGCCGACCATAACTCCGGCAAGCAGCAATGTATTTGTATCGAGTTGTCCCCGCCGATGCGCAAGCGAATAGACAAGCATCATGACAAGCAATGAACCCACGAGTGAAGCGAGCGGAGTTGTGAACGCACTCGCTCCAAGCGATAACCCGATTGCGATGATTGCGCCAACGGTTCCTCCGCTTGATATGCCGAGGATGTACGGTTCGGCAAGCGGATTGCGTAGTAATGCCTGGAACACAACGCCTGCAATTGAAAGTCCCGCACCAACCACCATCGCCAGAATCAGCCGCGGAACGCGTATATCAAGAACGATTGATAGCTCGGTCTCATCGACAGAACTCCGGTTGATGAAGGAATCAATGACTGTGCGAAATGGAATCGATACACTTCCGATGGAAAGTCCGAGAACTGACACGACGATGAGGAGCAGAGTGAGAGAGAAGAGAACAATGATTGTCCGGCGAAGCGTGAGAGGCGAGCGGTTTACAAAAAGGGACGCCACAGTTATTCCCAATCCCTGCGACGGTTGCGCGGCGGTTTCCGGCTTCGTGCTTTCTCCCGCGCCGTGCGTATCTCGCGGGGTGTCGGTGGCGGCGGGGTGTCTTGGTGTATTTGGTGAACAGCAACGTGTTTCCACATTTCGGCCACTAGCTCGTCGGTCCCTCGTCTTGCTATCGCGGAAATGAAAAAGGTCGGGATTCCCTTAAACGAAATCTTCTTGAGATTCTTCATCTTCTCATCATCCACAATATCAATTTTTGTTACTGCGATGATGGTGGGTTTCTTGATGAGATCTTTGTTGAACAGCTTCAGTTCCTTCTGAAGGATTTTGAAATCGGATTTGATGTCTTCGCTTGTTCCGTCGAGCATGAACGCGAGAACTTTCGTCCGCTCGACATGACGAAGGAATTGAACACCGAGGCCTTTGCCTTCATGCGCGCCTTCGATCAGGCCGGGAATATCCGCGACGACAAAGCTTGCGCCTTCATCGATGCGGACGATGCCGAGATTCGGGACGAGAGTAGTGAAAGGATAATCTGCGATCTTCGGCTTTGCCGCGGAGATAATTGAGATGAGCGTTGACTTTCCCGAGTTCGGAAATCCAACAAGCCCGACATCCGCGAGAAGTTTCAGTTCAAGCTCAAGCTCGCGGTCAACACCCGGCTCGCCGATCTCGTACTGTCGCGGGGCCTGGTTGGTTGAGGTGGCGAACTCTCCATTGCCCCGTCCGCCGACTCCGCCACGCGCTGCAACCAGCTTGTCGCCGTTGTTCGCGAGATCTCCTAAAATTTCCTCCGAGTTAATATCACGAATGATCGTCCCGACCGGCACGTCGATGATCATGTCATCGCCGCTTTTTCCGGTTTTGTTCGAGCCGAGTCCGTGAGCGCCTCGTTCGGCTTTGTATTGCTTCTTGAATTGGAAATCGAGGAGCGTATTAAGATGCGCGTTTGCGCGGAGGATGACGCTGCCGCCGCGGCCGCCGTTGCCGCCGTCCGGGCCGCCTTTGGGCACAAATTTTTCGCGTCGAAAGCTCATTGTGCCGGCGCCGCCATCGCCGCCTTTGACATAGATGCGCGCAAAATCGATGAACTTCATTCGGCGGGTTTCGGTTCAGTATTGTAACGGGCATGCATAACGTCGGTGAACTCAACGACGTCCGGAGAAAGGATGTTCAGATTTCTTGCCTGGAACAATTGCCGGAGAAGAAGCTGTGCCTCGCCCCATGTTGCAGTGTTATTTATCGAGGCAAGAAATGAACGGAGGTGTTCCTCGTTATCCCCGAAAATCACTCTTGCGAATTTCTCCTGTTGATGGTCCGAGGCAAGTTGTTCGATCGTCGGGAGATTCGAAGCCGATTCCATCTTTATGGGGCGGTCGGGGAAGGTAAGAAACAACGCATGCCGCTGCGCTTCGCGTTCGGCGGCGTAGGCAATTAACACGGCCGGATTTACGATACTACTATTATCGTCACGATGAACTTCCGAATCGACGCTTGCATTCTCCTGCTCGGGAACCGAAGAAGCGGCAGGTTCGGGAGTTTGTTCGGGAGATATTTCGCTCTGCGAAAGATTTTCTGTATGGGCCGGCTGCAAATCTGTAATTTCATTTTGTACGGACTCACTCAACTCAACGGTTTGTTCCGCTTCGTGAGGAAGAGAAACCCCGGATTCGGGTTGTGTTGCCGCGGGTGATTCAGGTTGTTCCGGAACAATTTCCTGAGCCGCTTCTTGCTCTGGTTCCCGTGGTGCAAAAATCGCTTGCTCGGATTCTTTCACATCATGCTTGACCGTTGACTCTACATGATGCAGGTCTTCGATGATCTCAATGAGCTCACCCATTGAAATCTGCGTGCGCGAACGGACATGACAGATTCGTTCAACATAATTCTTAACCGTGCCTAGTTTCTTATCATCATAGAAAAGAAGAATCGCAGCGACGGGAACCGGGTGGGTCATTGAAATATTCCCGAACAGAAGAAAATCAAAAATCGGCTGCGTGAGAAGAGCGACCTGTTTCGGTGAATGCTGTTTGAGAATCTCCTCGTCCACGCGGGCGATGAGGTTTTCAAACTGATCTCTCGTTATCGTTGTCCATCCATTCCGCCGCGCATACCGCTCGACAAGGGCGCCGAAATACGAATAGTCGGCGGTGCACTCGAATTTCCTGACCATCGTTTCGAAAGAAATCCCGGACTCACTCTCAAACAACATCTGCGTTAGTGTCCACTGCGGACGGCATAAATAATTTTCAAGGAAATGAACCGTGTCCTCGACGAGCTTTGTGTATTCGTCCCGTTCGAGAACATACTCCATTGCAAGAGCGCGAAGCACAGTCCGATCAGGCAATACGAGATCGTCCGTGTTCCTGGTTATTCTCGACAATGGAGCTGATTGGTTGAACTCTGTCTCAAGCAACTTTGAGACTTCTGCGGACATGAACGACTTGACACCGCGGGGTAAAGGCGAACCGATTACTTCATTCAGCCTGATGGAACTCCGTTCGCCAATTGTGGACTCGAGTATGATTTGTTTGATGAGTTCGGTTTCGCGTTCGAGCATGGGGGATTATTTAATTGAAGCTTGGGCAACTTTTGCTGGTTCAAACGTACGGTTTATTCGCGTGCGAGGCAAGGAGCGATCATCGTTCGCGGAAGATAATGTATTGCTTCTCTTTCTCTTCGAGAGACGGATAGCTGGTCCGGGCATCGAACATCATAACTTCCCGAAAATGTTTATTGAACCATTGTCTGTCCCCGCGTGAACCGAAGAGTTTTTGTCCGGTGCCTTCCGATGTATTCGTGTTGATTGCATGTGCGTATTGCATTACATACTGAGGCTGCAATCCTTTCAGGCAGGGCACGTACCATCCATCCCCCAGCCTTCGATATTGCAAAACCTCCGGTGCAACCAAGCCGATTTCGTCCTTTAAAATCACGTCTGTTCCCGCATAATAGCCGATGTATCCCAGAGGTTCGAGGAACACTACAGAGCCTTTCGCTGCGTTGTTGTTCAGCCATAATCCGATTTCTTTCCGCACGTTCTCTTCGAACTGTTGCAATTCCCTCAACGACTCAACCTTCTTTTGAAGAAGAGCTGTTTGCACGAGGAGTATTGTCAGAACAGAGAGCGCGACGAAAGCGTTTTTTCGGGTAGATGAAATGGGCGGAAGCATTTCCAACAAACCTGATGTCCCGACAGCAATCAGAATGTACGATGCAAACACCGCCGGTATGAGATACCATCGAAAGATCATCACGCCGGAGAATCCCAGCGCAAGACAGTACAGGACGAAGAATACTGTAAGTGGCAGCAACGCGGTATATCTCCGAAACGAAAGAACAGCGCCGAGCAGAATGAGAGCGAACGGTACACTCTTCACGAGAACCCGAAGCACTGTTGTTTCGGCAAAGGGAGTAAACTGAATGAGTAATGGTTGGATGGTTGTAATAAAATCAAAATTGTACACGGCCGTTTTGGCGAGTGCACTCTGCGGCACCATGCTGCCGAAATATATCTGCGAAAAAACAAACCAGGGAAGAATTATCAAAACAGTAATCCCGATTTGTTTCGCAGTCCAGATTTTATCTTTGAAGAAACTGAACAGCAGCAAGATGCTTGTGAAGATCACTCCGTCTATTCGTGTGAGGATGAGGGCGGCGAGTCCGATGCTGAACAATATGTTCTTCCGCACCAAGCCGGTGAATGCAAGCACCATTGTGAATACTACAAGCGGAGTTTCCATTCCGGAAACGGCGATTGGTGCAATTAAAGGAGATGAGACAAACAGTGCAGAGAAGATTGTGCAGAGAGGAAAGCTGAGCCGCGAGAGAACTGAGAACAAGAGAACAAGCGTCGCCGAGTCGAGAATAATACCGAGGACTTTGCTCGTGACGATGACGTCCTTACTGCCGAGTAATGACGTTGCCGAAAGTAGAAGCGTCCACAAAGGCGTGGTTGTTCCCAATACATGCTCACCCTTGTTGAAAACGAACCCTTCGCCAGCCACAATATTTTCGACGTAGCGAAAGGTGATGAGCGCGTCTTCCAAAGTTGTGTTGCTCGCATACCAAACCCAACCGCGCACTACAACGCAGAGGAGAAGAAAAAAAAGCAGAACGAGTCGTTGCTGATTCATGGTTATGAAATGTAAAAGGGACATCCTGATTCGTCCAAGATGTCCCTGATGATTGTCAACGAAGAACCTTCAGCTATCCGGCTCCGCCACCCGCTGACGATTCCAGTGCGGGAACGAGGTTCGCGCGTAGATATTCTCTGTTCAATCGCGCAATATGTTCGACTGAAATCAGTTTCGGACACTCGGCTTCGCATGCGTACGTGTTGGAGCAGGCGCCGAATCCTTCTTCATCCATTTGCGCGACCATTGCTTGCACACGTTGAGTTCGCTCCGCGTGTCCCTGTGGCAGCAACGCGAGCTGCGAAACTTTTGCGCTGACGAAAAGCATCGCGGAACCGTTCTTGCACGCCGCAACACAAGCCCCACATCCAATGCATGCGGCGGCATCGAACGCCTCATCGGCGATGGGCTTGGGAATCGGGATCGTGTTGCCATCCGGTGTGCCACCCGTTTTAACGGAGACGAATCCGCCGGCCTGCATGATGCGTTCAAACGATGAACGGTCGACAACGAGATCCTTGATAACGGGAAACGATTTTGCGCGCCACGGTTCGATGACAATCGTATCGCCGTCCTTAAAGGTTCGCATGTGCAGTTGACACGCGGTAATGCCCCGGACCGGACCGTGCGCACGTCCGTTGATGTACAGGCTGCACGTACCGCAGATTCCTTCCCGGCAATCATGGTCGAACGCTATCGTGTCCTCGCCTTTCCCGACAAGCTGGAGGTTCAGCACGTCCAGCATTTCGAGAAACGACATGTCGGATGAAATACCCGAAACGGTGTACGTAACGAATTGGCCTTTTGACTGCTTATCCTTTTGCCGCCAGACTTTGAGCGTGACGGTCATTGATTGTTCTGACATTCGGTGTAATCCTTTTTCCTATTTATAACTTCTCTGGCTCGGGTGAACGTGCTCGAATGCAAGCGGTTCTTTGTTGAGCTGTTCGGCGTTTCCTTTGCCTTTATATTCCCACGCCGCGACATACGAGAACGCATCGTCGTTGCGTTTGGCTTCGCCATCTTCTGTTTGATATTCCTCGCGGAAATGTCCGCCGCATGATTCGGCGCGCTGCAATGCATCGAGGCACATGAGCTCGCCGAGTTCGAGGAAGTCCGCAACACGGTGCGCCTTCTCCAATTCCTGATTGAATGTGTCAGCGCTTCCGGGAATCATCACGTTGTTCCAGAATTCTTCGCGCAGTTTTGGAATTTCCTGCAATGCTTCTTTCAGGCCGGCCTCGGTTCGCGCCATTCCGCATTTGTTCCACATGACCTTGCCGAGTTGTTTGTGGATTTCGTCGACAGGCTTTTTTCCTTTTATGGACATCAGCTTGTTTGTGGTAGATGAAAGCTCGCCTTCGATATCCTTGAACGCGGCATGGCTCGTCTCTACTTTCGCGAATTTACCGGATGCAAGATAATCGCCGATCGTGTAGGGGATAACGAAGTAGCCGTCTGCCAGTCCCTGCATCAACGCACTCGCGCCGAGACGGTTTGCACCGTGATCGGAGAAATTGGCTTCGCCAAGAACGAACAAGCCCGGGATAGTGCTCATCAAATTATAATCAACCCATAAACCGCCCATGGTGTAGTGAACAGCAGGATAAATGCGCATCGGCTGTTCGTACCCGTTTTCGCCGGTTATCTGCTGATACATATCGAACAGGTTGCCGTACTGTTCTTTAACCCATTCGTGTCCAAGGCGTTGAATCGTTGATGAGAAGTCCAGATACACTGCAAGTCCCGTCGCCCCAACGCCGTGTCCCTTGTCGCACATTTCTTTTGCGCGGCGCGACGCCACGTCGCGGGGAACAAGATTTCCGAAGGATGGATAAAGTCGTTCGAGATAGTAATCGCGTTCTTCTTCAGGAATGTCATTCGCGTGGCGCTTGTCGCCTTTCGTTTTGGGAACCCAGATCCGACCGCTATTGCGCAGACTCTCGCTCATGAGAGTCAGCTTGGACTGGTGTTCGCTGGCAACCGGAATACACGTCGGGTGGATTTGCGTGAAACAGGGATTGCCAAAGTACGCGCCGCGCTTGTGTGCTCGCCATGTTGCGGTTGCATTGCACATCATCGCGTTCGTCGACAGAAAAAAAACATTGCCATACCCGCCGGTCGCGAGAATAACCGCATCGCCGACATACGACTCGAATTTTCCGGTCACGAGATTGCGGGCAACGATGCCGCGGGCCTGCCCGTCGATGACGACGAGGTCAAGCATCTCACGGCGTTCGTAAAACTTCACCGTCCCCATTCCGATCTGACGACTCAACGCCGAGTATGCGCCGAGTAAAAGCTGCTGGCCGGTTTGTCCGCGGGCGTAAAACGTTCGGGATACTTGTGCACCGCCGAAGGAACGGTTGTCCAACAAGCCGCCGTACTCGCGGGCAAACGGAACTCCTTGCGCAACGCATTGGTCGATGATGCTGTTGCTGACTTGCGCGAGACGGTATACGTTTGCTTCACGGGCGCGATAATCTCCGCCCTTCACGGTGTCGTAAAACAGCCGCCAGATGCTATCGCCGTCGTTGGGATAATTCTTCGGAGCGTTGATGCCGCCCTGCGCAGCAATGCTGTGCGCACGCCGCGGCGATTCATGATAACAGAGCGACGTAACGTTGTAGCCAAGTTCCGCCAGCGACGCCGCAGCCGATGCGCCTGCAAGTCCGGTGCCGACAACGATGATGTGATACTTTCGCTTGTTGGCAGGATTGACAAGCTTCATGTTGAAGAGATGCTGATCCCACTTCTGTTGAATCGGGCCTTCAGGTATTTTCGAATTCAGTGCCATGAGAAATTCTATTTGTTTTCAAAAAGAAAATATAAGGGGATGAGAGCGAAGCCAATCGGGATGAGGAGCCAGAAGATTATCCCAACTGCTTCTATGAGCTTCTGATACTTGCCAACGCGCAGTCCAAGAGTCTGAAACGCCGATTGAATTCCGTGCTTCAAATGAAGCGCAAGGAAGGCGAGGGCAATCAAATAAAAAATCACATACGTCCGGCTGCGAAACGCGTCCTCGATCAACTTTATCATCGGCCGGTGATCGAAGAAGCGGGACTGCACGAAGAATGTGTTGATGTGCACGACCAGAAATACTCCGACGAAAATGCCGGTGAGCCACGAGAGGCGGGAGACCCATGAACTGTTCTCACTGGGTTTGTTCATTTCATACTGCACGGGCCGGGCTTGGCGGTTCTTTACCGCGAGCACAATGCCGAGAATGGCGTGCAGAAAAAATCCGCCGAACAGAATCCACTCCATCGGTCGCAACAGTGGGTACGTTGCCATAAAATGTGCGTATGTGTTGAATTCGCTGTCTGTAACGCCGGCGTCTGCTCTTAAAGCAAAGAGGTTTATATAGAGATGAAGAACAAGAAAACTACAGAGGAACAAGCCCGAGAGTGCGACAATTATTTTTCTGCCGACTGTGGAATTAAAAAATGATGTAGACTTGCGCATTGAAATTCTTTCTACGAGATGAAACTCCGGAATACAAAAAGGAAGAACATTGTAAGGAACGATTGGGGAGTCAAGAACGACTGAAGTAACCTAAGAAAGAAATGGAATTAGTGCAATATTTAGTAGTATCTCAGTTTGGCCCTGTCATTCCCGCACGTTGTTAGCGGCCTGCCTGCCGCTGTTACCGAATTACTGAAATAGTACACTGCCGGCAGGCAGGGAATCCAGTCAAAAGGTTTTCTCACTTCTGGATTCCCGATAAAAGCATTCGGGAATGACAATTCTTGGGCGGACAAACATTCAGTAACAAATTCATTTTAGTAACTCTTCGAAAGCCGGTATATCAAAATGAGACACTACCCAATATTTCACCGGTCGTTCACCCGCATGAACCGCACGATTGAAATTATCGCCCCGACCAATCCCAACATCGTGCCCGCGGCGATCACGATCATGTAGAATGAGGCAGGCATATGAATGTACGATGAGAAGTCGGTCGCCAGCAGCCGCGCAGTGTACTCCAACACTGCGTATAAAAGAACGGAAGCGAGAAGCCCTCCGAGAATTCCCTGGATCAGTCCTTCTACCAAAAAGGGGAGACGGATAAACGCGTATGTTGCGCCCACCAACTCCATCGTCCGGATCAATTTGCGTTTCGCGTAAATAGCAAGTCTGATTGTATTGGAGACAAGAAGAATCGCCGAGAGGCTGATGAGAAGTCCGAGGCCGAGTGTTACGTTGTTGATGGTTTTCGTTCGCTTGTCGATAAGTTGGAGCAGTTCTTTTCGATACACGACCTGATCAATTCCCTTGAGGCCTGCAAGTTCGTTGTAAATTTTTTCAACTGCCTCTGAATTTCTGTAAGCGGGTTCGATAAAAATCTTGAGCGACGGCGGCAGCGGATTGAAATCGAGAACCTTCTTTATATCCTCACCAAATTCATCTTTAAAAATCTGTGCTGCAACATCTTTTGAGATGAAGACCAGACTGTCGACGCCCTCCACGACCGACACTTTATTGATGAGATCGCCGATCTGTTCACGGTTGATCGGCTCCTGCAGGAAAGCTTCCATCTCCACTTTCGCACGAAGGGCTTCAATAAAGCGCGAGGCGTTGATCGTGATGACAGCGAAAATGCCAAGCAGCAGCAAAGAGATTCCAATCGTGATGATGGAAATTGCGGTCGAGAGTTTCGTCCGTGTAAAACCGGACAAACTTTCCCGCATTGTGTACGAAAGGCTCATATGCTGTCTGAGTTAAAAATTCGACTCATCGCGCCACCTGACGATTTTCCATGGCGACGTGACGGACGGTCGGTCGAATGTTAGATTTGCATAACCATCCACGCGTGTGATATCGCTGGGGTTAAATGTTATTGTCAGATTGAAGCCGCGAACGACATTCATGCGGGTTGAGTCCGTTGAGGTGGAAAGTATGTTATTCCAAATCAGGTCCAACCGCTGCGCGTTCTGAAAAAGTCCAAACGTTGTTCTCAGTTCTGTATCGCGTCCCCACGTAACATCGATTCCGCCGTTATCATAATCGCGGTAAACGAAAATAAATGATTGGTCAAGCAACGGCGAGTATACGGATGTATCGCGAAATGTGTAGGATACTTGCAAGCACTGGAATATCCCTTCGATCGTGCTCGGGTCGCAGGACGCCGTTCCGGGCGATGTATCGAGTCCCGGTGCGAACGGGTTCAGGCAGCTGACAGAGGACAGGATGAGGACGGCAATAAAAGTAGTAGACCAATATTTCATTGTTCAGTTGCTGAACTTCCCTTTAAAGCTGCTCCACGTCAAATCGTTTGTGGTTTTCAAATCCACCCACCGCGCAATCGACCAGTTACTGTTGTCGTTCACGACGATGAATTGGAGTCGCCCGCGTCCGGTTTGCGTGAAGTTCGGCTCGGTGTGTTCGAATGTCAGCGTGTAGTCAAAACTGTAAGTCATCGACTCGTTGCCGCTGGCAATCGAATCCAGCGCGATGAGTGTGAGATTCGAATAGCTCTGCGGCTGCCTTCGTTTCGCGATGAGATTCTGGAAGTACGATTGCTCTTGTTGATACGACCAGTTTCTTAAAACGGTCGCATAAATATCCGCTGCATCAGCGGAGGGAACAAACGAGAAACTTGTATTCGAACGTGTTGAATCCGTGAAGCAGGCGATATACCCTGCGACGTCCTTCTGTCCGACGGCATTTTGCAAATTGAAAACCACGTTGGCGGGAAACGTGCGCGGCAAATACTGGAATCCCGATTGGGAGGGTGGCTCGGCTTCACGCGGTTCGAAAAGATTGCACGCGGGGTTCATCAGAAGCAACCAGAGTGCTGGCCAGAAAACCGGAGTTGGAAATTCGATTGTCTTCATAGCGCAACGCGTCCTTCAAGTGCGCGGGTAAGGGTTGCCTCGTCGGCAAATTCAAGATCACCGCCAACGGGAAGTCCGCGGGCGATGCGTGACACTCTCACGCCTAACGGTTTCAACAATCTGGTCAGATAAATCGTCGTCGCTTCTCCTTCAACATTGGGATTGAGAGCAAGAATCACTTCCGAGGTTTCCTCACCGATGCGTTGGAGCAATTCGCGGATCTTCAAATCATCCGGCCCTATCCCATCGAGCGGCGAAAGCGAGCCGCCGAGAACGTGATACAATCCTCTGAACTCATTTGTCCTTTCAACGGCCATGACGTCGTTGGGTTCTTCCACCACACAGATCGTGGTGCGCTCGCGTTTATGGCTTGCGCAAATCGGACACGGATCAACTTCGGTTATATTCCAGCACGTCGAACAATAGCGGATTTTATCCTTAACGTTCACAAGCGACTTCGCCATTTTCACGACTTCTTCACGAGGCTGCTTCAGGATGTGCAGCGCCAGCCGTTGCGCAGTCTTCCGTCCGATGCCGGGTAGTTGTGCGAATTCCTCGATGAGTTGTTGAAGCGCTTCTGATGTGTAGAGCATCTCTTGTAATTGGTAAGTGCGTACCGGGCCTTGATTACATTCCCGATAAATTCAATCCCGGAATATTTGGCATCATGCCGCTGGTTGCTTTGGACATTTCTTCCTGCGCCATCTTGGATGCATCTTCGAGGGCTTTGTTTGCCGCAGCGAGAACGAGATCTTCGAGCATTTCAATGTCTGCCGGATTCACAACTTCCTTATCGATCTGAATCTTCACGAGAGATTGCTTGCCGTTCGCAGTGACCTTCACCATGCCGCCGCCGGATTCGGCAGTGACGGTTTTCTGTTCAAGTTCCTGCTGAACCTGCGCCATTTTTTCCTGCATTTTTTGAACTTGCTTCATCATCCCCGTCATGTTCGGCAAACCCTTCATGGTATTCCTTTCATCAAAAAAATAAAGAAATGAATCTTATTGTGGTAAAAGATACCTCAATGGTGAAGGAAAGTCAATTCAACCGATTGAGGACATTCCCCAAATCAAAAAGCAAAAAAGCTCGCCACCAAGGCACCAAGACACGAAGGTTGCACGAAGTTTTCTTATGATAAAGCCCCTCTCCTCCCAGAAGAGAGGATGCCTGTCCGCCGTGCTTTCCCTTTTGGCGGAGGGTGAGGTCGCTTTGGAAAAACCCAAAAACTTCATTCGGCTTTGTCGCTGTTTTTGGGAAACCTGGTTTGTTGATATTCGCCGTAAGCTTGTGTAAATTTCAGTCGGCGAACCCAGTTGATCTTTGCCACCGCATTTCTCCTCCCGTTCTTCACATCTGCAACTCATTGATCGAGGCTTCCAATGAAAACTTTGTTAGCTCTTTTGCTTCTCCCCACTCTACTCTTCTCCCAACCGTTATGGTCTCCGTCGCAACAAATTACTTCGGACTCGGTGGATTCGTTCGACCATTCACTCGTTGAAGATGTGATGCAATCATCCTCCGGCAAGGATAGAGAGATTTTTACATATGTTCAGCATACCGGCAACCGGTCTGAAATCATGGTGATGCAAACTGATCGCGGCGGAGTTACCTGGTTGCCAACTCCGACGAGGATAACAAACGATACTATCCCGGATGGAAGTCCTGTTCTCGCTGTGTGGCGTTTGTATAACGGAAAGTCGCGAAAGATGCTGGTGTGGAAGCGTGGAGCTGACGACTTGTACTATTCCTCCACTCAGGATTCGATCTGGACAGCTCCGGCGCTGCTGGCGACTGGAATATATGGCGGGGAAAAACCGTGCATTGCAAATGTCGATACCAACTTCGGCGCTGTCTGGGTGAATCGCGGGCGCATTCTCTTTTCTGAATTTAGAAATAACAACTGGTCGCTGCCTACATCCATAACGCCCCCGAATGACACAATGAATTTCAATCCCCAGATAAAGTACTTTCCCAAACCAATGATTATTTGGGAACGGCAGAAAATCTCAACGACCGATCGGGAAATTGCATTCACAATCCGCAACGATACGGGTTGGGCCGCGCCCGATACCGCAACCACTCTCGGAGACAATAGGAATCCACGATTCTTGAAGTTCATGAACTTTATGCCCCTCGTTTCTTTTGAATCGAACAGATGGGAACCATATGGGGTTTTCGGATTCTCGTATAGCAACAACAGGTGGGAGATTCTTCCCAAATTTATGCGCCGGCAGTTGATGCTTCTTTCATGCTGTTTCCTCTCATAACCCAGAATGCGTACTTTTGGTATTCAGCAGGGACTTGGAATACGAAACCTTCGGGAATGGATAGCATTGCTTGAGGAAACTCTCGTGAATTCAGAAAAACAGGCATCCAGAATCCGAGTCCTCGAATCTCAACGGGCCTCTATAACGGCGGGTACTGGCGTGTATGGTCGGTATGGGAATCCACTGTAAGTGGGCGACGGACTCTGTTTGGGTCTGCAGTAAACATAAGCGTCGGTAGCGTTGATGAAACGAAGGAGCCGGTAAGTTTTAACTTGCATCAAAATTATCTCAATCCATTCAATCCATCTACCACCATCTCATTTGAGCTTGAACAACCATCGCATGTAACGTTAACCGTGTATGATTTGCTGGGCAGAGAAGTCATTTCTCTTCTCAATGAGCGAAAAGATTCGGGATATCATAGAGTAGAGATGGGGTCAACCTCGCTCAGCACCGGAATGTACTTCTATCGACTCAGCGTAAATGGGTATGAGAAGGTTCGGAAAATGATTCTTCTTAGGTAGGGTTGCGAACGTAATCTGCTTATTTTCGATGAAAAGCCTTTAAGTTGACTTTCGTCCCGAATAAGATTAGATTTTTACGCCGATTTTCCGAAATCGGCTATTCATTTTTTGTTCCATCTGGAGATTCCGACCGTTGCCTAAAGGACCTCAGCAAGCGACCGGCGAAGACAAGAAATTACAGTTGGCGTTGCAGCAATCTGGTGAGATTCCCTGCCATATTGCAATAATCATGGACGGAAATGGGCGTTGGGCCAAGCGTCGCGGACTGCCGCGGATCGCCGGACATAACGAAGGCGTTGAATCTGTACGCGATACAGTCGAATCGTGCGGTCAGTTAGGGGTAAAATACTTGACGCTCTATGCGTTCTCTACAGAGAACTGGAAGCGTCCACAGGAAGAAGTCTCGCTGCTCATGCGGTTGCTGTTGCGTGCACTCAAGGACGAGACCGACCGGCTTCACACAAACAACGTCCGCATTCAGGCAATCGGCGACATAGCCAAACTGCCGATTGAAGTCCAGAACGAGTTGCTGGATGATATCGCAAAAACGAAAGACAACACCGGACTGACCCTCATTCTTGCCCTTAGCTACAGCGGCCGGTGGGATTTGACCGAAGCGATAAAGCGAATAGCAGAGGAAGTGAAACAAAACAAGCTTTCCGCCGAACAGATAGATGAGAATCTTGTCGGATCGTATCTTTCAACCCGCAATGTTCCCGATCCCGACTTATTAGTGAGAACAAGCGGCGAGTTTCGGATCAGTAATTTTCTTTTGTGGCAGCTCGCGTACACGGAAATTTTTATCACAAACAAATTGTGGCCGGGCTTTCGCCGTGATGAATTGTATGAAGCAATCCGCAGCTACCAAAAGCGTGAACGCCGGTTCGGCATGGTAAGCGAACAAGTCAGGAAGGAAGATTCACAAGGAGGTTATTTCAATCGACTCATCAAGAGTGTTACACGACCATAACATGAAGCAACGTAGGTTTGTGCTGGCGGCAGCGGCGATCATAGTAGTCTTTTTACCATCCCATCTTTTCGCACAACGATCTACTCAACCTCAAGAAGTTTACAAGATCATAGGCATTTCCGTCGAAGGCAACACGCTTGCGGAACCGTCCGCTATTATCGCGAACACCGGTCTGAAAATTGGTGAGGACCTTGTGTTCCCCGGCGATCAGGTTGCACAGGCGGTGCGCAGTCTGTGGAAGCTGAAGATTTTTTCCGACGTGCAGATTGTCATCGACCGGAAAGTGGGTGACGGTGTTTATCTGCTGGTAAAAGTAAAAGAGTTTCCGCGTTTCGAGGAGGCGAAGATATACGGTAATGATGAGATCAACAGCGACAACATCATGAAGAAGATCAATCTTGTGCGCGGGCAGGTTGTTGCGCCGCAAGACTTGAATTTGATCCAGAAGGAAATTAAAAAGTTGTATGAAGCGGACGGATATCTTCTGGCCGACGTGAAGGTCTCATCGGAGCCGGTGGATAGCGCAAAGAACCGCGTCAATATTATCGTGACGATTGATGAAGGACAGGACGTGAAGGTCCGGAACATTTATTTCTCCGGAAACCGGGCGTTCGAGGAAGGGGATTTGAAAGGCGCGATGAAGGAAACCGCGGAAGCCCGGTGGTGGAAGATTTTTTCTTCACATAAGTTTGATAGAAAAAAGTACGACGAAGACAGGAAGCTGATCGTCCTCTTCTACAAAAAAAACGGGTACCGGGATGCGGAGATTCTCGGTGATTCGATCTGGTATAGCGACGATAAGCACGACATGAACATCCGCATCAATATGTACGAAGGCGCCCAGTATAAAATCAGGAACATAACGTGGGAAGGAAACACCGTGTATTCCGATACGGTGTTGAATGAGCGTATCGGAATGAGGGCCGGCGAGGTGTACAACCAGGAGAAGTTCGAGCAGAATCTCCGCGGCAACGAGGCGCAATCGGATGTTGCATCCCTGTACCTTGACAACGGCTACCTTACATTCAATCTCGAACCGGAGGAAACCCGAGTCGCTGAAGACAGCGTCGACATCCGGGTGAAAGTGTACGAGCGGAACAAGTTTGTCATCGGGCAGGTCAGCATAAAGGGCAATACGAAGACGTACGACAAGGTCATCCGCCGTGAGTTGATGACGCGGCCAGGTGATTATTTCAGCCGCGCTGCAATCGTGCGCAGCATTCGCCAGCTTTCGGTACTTAACTATTTCAATCCTGAAAAGATAAAGCCGGATTACAACGTACTGCCGGACGGGAAAACGGTTGACCTGACATATGAAGTGGAAGAAAAATCCAGCGACAACATCAACGCCTCTGTGGGATACAGCGGGGCATTTGGCGTTACCGGCGCGCTCGGGTTTACGATCAACAACTTCTCCATCAGCGAACCGCTTTCGGGCGGAGCGGGACAGATTCTGAATTTCGAATGGCAATTCGGCGAAGGCTCGCGCTACCGCACATTCACCATCGGGTTCACAGAACCGTGGCTGTTTGATACGCCGACGACACTCGGCGTCAGCCTGTTCGATACGCGTCAGAATTATCTCTACGACTTGCAGCAAACGGGCGGTTCGTTGCGCATCGGCCGCCGCTTCCGGTGGCCGGATGATTATTTCCGGGGCGATTGGGTGCTGACCGCACAACGCAGTGACGTTCGCAATGGGAACGGAATTTATCTCGAAGCGCCTTCGAGTCAGGTAAGCGTTACGCAGATTATTTCACGCAACAGCATCGATAATCCGATCTTCCCGACGTACGGATCGAACGTATCGCTCTCCGTCGAAATGGCCGGCGGTCCGCTTTTGCCGGGCACCATTGATTTTCACAAATGGCAATTCAACTCGGAATGGTATGTTCCGCTATTTAACAGCAGCCGCGTTGCGCTGTATCTCAATTCTCAGTTCGGCTACGTCTCAACATTCGATAAAGCAAACTTCAACCGTATTCCGCCGATCGAATTATTTTTCATGGGCGGTACGGGACTGGGCTACGTTGCAACGACGCCGTTGCGCGGGTACGAAGATCAGTCCGTTGGGCCGCGCAACACCTCCGAGAATATTGTCGGCGGTCGCGCAATGGAACGTCATACCCTTGAATTACGCTTGGCGCTTGCAATCAATCCGATTCCCATCTATATACTGGGATTCGTGGAGGGGGGCAATGTGTGGGAGTCGTGGAAGAAAGCCGACTTCTTCGATCTCAAACGCTCGGCAGGTTTTGGTGCACGCATTCAGGTCAATCCCATCGGGCTTCTTGGCTTCGATTACGGTTTCGGGTTTGATGACGTGTACCCGCGTGACGGTCTACCGGATGGATGGAAATTCCATTTTGTGTTCGGACGCGGATTCTGATTTTACCATCGTTTTTATTCATCTCATATCAATAATTATTCAGAGGCAACTGTGAACAAATTCCTTTTTTCCATTCTCCTTGCAGGAACTGTGTTGATCGGGTCCGTACATGCTCAACAAAAGATCGGGTTCGTCAACTCGTCGAAGATCTTCCAGGAGATCCCTGAAGCAAAAGAAGCACAGAAGAAACTTGAAGCTCTCGCAAAGCCGATTCAGGACGAGATAGAAAAAAGCGAGAAAGCGATTCAGGCAAAGCTCGATGAGTACAAGAAAAAAGAATCCCTCATGAACGAAGACGCGAAGAAAAAGTCCCAGCAAGAAATTTACGACCTTGACCAGAAGCTGCGCGAATACAAACAGGAAAAGCTGGGCAACGAAGGCGAGTTGGCAAAGAAGCAAGACCAGATACTCACGCCTATCAAGGACAAAATCCTGAAGGCGA